>CAXGBK010000158.1:0-17338 GCA_964008345.1 uncultured Coxiella sp. | reverse complement strand
ATCATCCTGAGTCTTGATTTCAGCGTCATGTAGCTTTTTTGCGTGTTCAATTGTGAGGAATTCCCCAAACCCAGTAAGTGTATATTGCTCCTGATCATCATCGGTAAGCGTGGCTTTAAGCACCGAGGAAATAGCTCTGGAATGGAGTGCTTCGGCTATATCTTCATCGAACTCGTCAATTTCTGCAAGCGCTTCTACACTCGCTTGGCTCAACATATTGCAATTTGTGTAGCCTTTACTTATCAAGATCTCTGCAATTTCGGCATCGATATCAAGTTCATGACAAAGAACCTCTAGCGGGGATAGGCTTTGGGTTGTCTCACCTGTATTGTCTGACTTGATGATATTAAGTTTCCAACCGACTAGATCGCTTGCCAAGCGGATGTTTTGACCATTACGGCCAATAATTTGTGCAAGCTGATCCTTTTCCACCAGAAGATCCATGGACTTCTCTTCCTCATTCATTGTGATTTTGCTAACTTCACCAGGTGATAGGGCATGAATAACCATTTTTACAAGGTCATCATCCCATAAAATGACATCTATACGCTCGCCATTTAATTCATTAGAGACCGCTTGGACTCGTGTTCCTCTCATTCCTATGCATGCACCAATCGGATCTACTCGTCGATCGTTACTTTTTACAGCTATTTTAGCGCGTGACCCTGGGTCTCTAGCAACGGCCTTTATTTCTATACTGCCTTCACTAATTTCTGGGACTTCAGTATGAAACTCTCGTTCGATAAATCCATTGGATGTCCTACTCAACTCACAAACAGCGTTTCGGTATTCTGGTGCCGCATTGATAATTTCTGCTTTTATTTTATCATCAACTCTGTAAACTTCGCGAGGAATGATGTGCGATTTGTATATAATACCGTCTGCATTTTCTCCAAGCTCTACTAATAAGTAGTCACGTGTGACGCGCTTAACCTTACCATTGATTACCTCGCCAACACGATCCGAAAATCGTTCTCGGTGTTTTTGGTTTTGACCATCTCGAATGATTTTATAAATGTGTTGCTTAGCTTGGGCCGCAACGATTCTCCCAAGGTTTTCAACAGGCAGTGATTCGAAGATCTCTTCGCCAACAGCTGCCTCAGGACTTAGAGATAGTGCGTCTGTTAGTGTCATGTTAATTGCAGGATCTAAGTCGTTATCACCATCTTGCACGATAGTCCAGACCCGGTAGATTTCAAGTGTGCCGTGATCTTCATCGATTTGGACAGAGATACGTGTTCCTTCGGGATATTTTTTCTCAACAACCCCAGCAAGTGACTCCTCAGTCTCGCGAGAGACCTGGTCGATGGGCAACCCTGTTTGGCTACTAAGATAATCTAGAAATACTTTAATGTCTTTACTCATAATTTGTTCTCTGGTTCATAAATCACGCGGATTTTATCAATGTCAATCCAATCAATAACATGTAGGCTGTCTTCAAGTTCCAAAGTGACTTTACCGTCCTGCACGGCGTGCAACTTTGCTTTATAATTTTTTCGGCCTTCTACCGCCCTTCTACAACGACATTTAACACGTTTACCAATGTGCTGCTCACAGTGCTTGATAGAGAAAAGGATGCGATCAAGCCCGGGTGAAGAAACCTCAATGGTGTAGTTCAAGATAGATGGAAAAGAAACAGCGGATTGGTCACGAATCTGCTGGCCAACTCGGTGACAGTCGTCGGCATTAATCCCAACAG
The DNA here is from genome assembly GCA_964008345.1 of uncultured Coxiella sp. Classification (GTDB taxonomy): domain Bacteria; phylum Pseudomonadota; class Gammaproteobacteria; order Comchoanobacterales; family Comchoanobacteraceae; genus CACBGS01. Next base: position 15,639 of record CAXGBK010000158.1, on the reverse strand, counting down.
AAGGATCTATCGACTCTATAAAAATACGTAGAGTATGCGTTTTCGGACCTGGATTTAACTCGCAGCCATATAGGGTAAGGCCATCACACGTGGCTACACACTCTTTAAGGTAATTCTGCATGTCTTCAAAAACTCTCATACCAACATCTTTGCAAAAAAAAGAGCCTTTTGGCCCCTATAAAATGGTTGCGGGGGTAGGATTTGAACCTACGACCTTCGGGTTATGAGCCCGACGAGCTACCATACTGCTCTACCCCGCGATGAAATGCTATTGTATCGTAAAAAGTTGTTAATTGCAATAGCTTTTAGTAAAGTCTAAAGTATCCATTTCTCGATATCTTCTTCTGCTGCGAGTGATCCGATATATTCTTGGACGTATTGCTGATCGATAAGGCACGTTGTGTTTGGATTATCAGACGCAGAAAAAGATAAATTTTCAAGCAGTTTTTCCATGATAGTGTGTAGTCTTCTCGCACCAATGTTATCGCTCTTTTCATTGAGTCTATACGCAATCTGAGCTAATGATGCGATGCCATCTTCGCTGAAGGACAACTTAACACCTTCCGTTTCAAGTAAAGCAGCATACTGCTTAATAAGTGAGGCGCGTGGCTCGGTCAATATACGAACGAAATCATCACAGGATAATGGTTTGAGTTGCACACGAATAGGGAGTCTTCCCTGTAGTTCAGAGATCATATCAGATGGCTTAACGCCCATGAACGCTCCAGAGGCGATAAATAAAATATGGTCGGTTTTAATTGACCCATACTTCGTTTGGATGCTACAGCCTTCAATCAGTGGTAGCAAATCACGCTGAACGCCCTCACGTGATACGTCGCCACTATGTCCAGAGCTTTTAACGACTTTATCAATTTCATCAATAAAGACAATGCCATTTTCCTCAACGTATTGGATGGCGATACGTCGTATTTGATCTTCATTAATCAGTTGTTGTGCCTCATCATGCGCTAAAATCGATCTTGCATCCTTGATGGCCATTTTGCGACTTTTGCCTTTTTCAGGAATATTGTCGAAGATATTTTGCAGCTGGCTCGAGATGTCCTCCATACCTTGTGGCACCATAATTTCAACACCAACAGCATTATGCCGTGTTTCGATATCAATAATTCGTTCGTCAAGATCCCCGGTACGAAGCTTTTTCCTATAAGCCTCCCTAGCCTCAGAGTGATGTATTTTATCATCAGCTTCTGTGTCCTCTTTTTTATGTAGTGCGTCTAAAATAATTTCCTCCGCATTAAGCTTAGACTGCTCTTGTACATCTGCTATGGCTTGTTCGCGAACGGTTTTAATCGCAATGGTTACCAAGTCACGGATAATAGAATCAACATCCCGCCCAACATATCCAACTTCTGTAAATTTGGTGGCTTCAACTTTAACAAATGGTGCTTTAACTATATTAGCAATACGGCGAGCTATTTCGGTTTTCCCGACACCGGTTGGGCCTATCATGAGGATGTTTTTGGGAGATATTTCATCTTTCAGCACGTTAACACGTAATCGTCGCCATCGATTACGAAGCGCGATAGCAACAGCTCTTTTAGCTTCATGCTGACCAACGACATCCTGGTCTAAAATTTTAACTATCTCTTGCGGGGTTGGGGTTTCTGGCATCAGAAAATCATTCTGAGCATATGTATGTGATGTTGTCATATTCTTTCCTTAGTTGTTTTCTTGTGTAAGCTCAAGTATGCATAGATTATGGTTCGTATAAACGCATATATCTGCAGCAATATTTAATCCATATTCAACGATATCACGAGAGGATAAGTCTGTATGTGCGTACAATGCACAGGCAGCAGCTTTCGCATAGTCACCTCCAGAACCAATAGCCATGATATGGTTCTCTGGTTCGATAACATCTCCATTACCACTAACCAGTAATACGCTTTCGTGATTTGCAACAATCATAAGCGCTTCGAGTCTTCTTAAGACTTTATCGGTACGCCAGTCTTTTGCAAGTTCAACGGCTGAGCGTGAAAGGTTGCCCTGGTATTGCTCAAGTTTTTTTTCAAAGCGCTCAAAGAGCGTAAAAGCATCTGCAGTTGCACCTGCAAAACCAGCCAAGACCTGGTCGTTGTACAAGAGACGAACTTTTTTTGCGTTTCCTTTCATGACGGTTTGTCCGAGAGACACTTGGCCATCGCCACCCATTGTTACGGTTCCATTTTTACGTACAGTCAGTATGGTGGTACTGCGGACCCTTTGGTTATTCGATTGTTGCATAAAATTACCTCATTAAGTAAATAGTTGAAGATATATTTTGTTTTTTTAAAGTATTACGTGCAGAAAATAGCTTATGTATCGATTGGTTGAGAATCTTTACAATATGACATCTTTTACTCGGAGAGTGATAAGTGCTTTTACTATATTCTATCCCGCTTTTTTTAAGTAGGTTAGTGGCCTCTGTGCTCGCGTTTTTAGACAAACAGTCTGTCTCCAAGCTATAGCCTTGTTTGGGTAATGCAGTCGAATGCATAGTACGCAAAATATCTGGATGGCTAACTTTTGGAAAAATGATAGTGTGCGCCTCATCAATGTATTGGCTTAGATGTTGTTTTGTAGATACGATATAGCCTTTTGAATGCAGATAGTATCCCGCAGAAAGCACAGCGAATAGAAGTACACCCAGTAAAAAGTGACGCTTACTTTTAACGGTGTTGGTTTCATTAATATGTCGAGATGCATAATCGGTATACATAGCTAAAAAGATTTTAAGGACAGAAATGATGTGGTGCTGTTTTTAGCAATATCAAGTCCTATTGTTGGTAAAATAGCTAAACATGACTAACCTTTAGTCCTCAATTTGGCTTAGCCTATCCTTGACTTCGCTAGATAGCGCCCATTCTTTTTGCCAGTACGAAGCATAGTGCTTATAAAAGTGGCGAGCCGTCTGCGTAGGGTTCCAGCCAAATTTCAACTGTTTGGCTACCATGTCGCTTACGATCTCCTCAGGGATGGATAATCTAGCGATAATACGAGAGATATCTGGGGACGCGGTATGGAACTTTTTGGATACAGTAATATAAACAGGATATGGCTGGCGGAAGAATAGAGGGAGAGCGGATTTTGATAGGTCTTCTAGTCGAACAAGGTTGTAAACTGACGTGATAGAAGAGGGCGTCCAGCTGTAAAATAAAAAGTCTTGCTTAAGTAGAATGGCTTTCATGATTTGATTTTCATAATCGTGAATATCCTTTGCCATAACCGGTGTAGTCAGTGTCTCTAGATCCAAAGTCTTGATAAGCGCAAGGTTGGTTTTTGTGGATTCCCAGGAATCGACACCTAGATATATCGTGATCGGTTTTTGGTTATCCATATCGTTTGCAAGCGTGCTTTTGAGTTTTCCATAGTGGGTAATATTGCTATAGCGACTGACCATGTAGCTTGGAACATACCAGCCAGATGTTGCCTGAAAATTGGTATCCAAAATAACAACACGGTTATTGTCAAGTGCTTGAGTCCAGGCTTCACCAAGTTCACTGGCCCAAGTTTCAAAGAGATAGTCAACTTCTTGGTTAAGCAGCGAATGAAGCGATGCTTCAAGATGAACGCTTTTGGTTTGGCACCCAAAACCTTTTTGCCACAAAATAGTATGGATAGCACTTTGTATAGATACACTCTCCCAGTTGCCATTTTGGATAGCAACTTCATGTGATGGACCGAAAGGACAGTTTGGCGCAGCTTGTAGATAGGGAGTCGAAGCTACAAAAAGAAACAGTAAAAAACGCGTGAGAAGTGATGACATACAAATAAAAACCAACAATAGAACAATTTGATCATAATACAATCATGGCTATGCCTCAAGGGGGTAGTTGTGACTAATTGTATTAAGATCTAATAGCACTTGTATTTCATCTAAAATTTGGCTCGTGCACCTAGATTGCTGTTCGAGCCAGTGAGTCGCCGTTTGAATCTGTATTTGTCTTGACGATGCAGAGATCGCCAAATGGAAGATATGTTCTTCAATATCCTCACAGGTCAGACCTTGCGCGCTGGCATTTTCCAATAGCATTTCATCACTAATATCTTGAAAATGTTGCATATTTGGCCCGTAAACGACTGCGCATTGATACCCTGTAGCTTCTACTGGATTTTGGCCACCATGATAGTGTTTTGTGCTCTTGCCAATGAAAGCGATATCGCTAATTTGATAGAAGTCACATAACTCGCCAATTGTATCAACGATATAAATACGGTTGTCCTGGTTGTCTTGTGGCTGCTGACTGCGAATCTGATACTTTATATTTGTTTTTTTTACATTTTTTTCAATATCATATGATGAAGATGGGTGGCGCGGGACAATGATCAGCTTGGCATCAATATTATGTTGCAAGCACCTTTGTAAGCAGCGGATCAGGATCTGTTCTTCACCAGGCCATGATGATGCGGCTATGAGAGTCAAGGGCATTTTATCATCATCTGAAACAAAGCCAATACTGCGTTGTAGCTGTATCTTATCGGTCTTAGTAAAGACGCGTTGCGGTAGTGTGCATTTTAGGTTTCCACGATAGCGACACTTTGTTGGCTGGATGCCCATGATTTGTAGATGTTGGTAGTCACGTTTTGAGCTACACCAAACCATAGACGGATAACCATAAAGAAAATGAAATGCAATAGGAAATTGTCTAAGACGCCGATATGTTTTTTGAGAATGGCGCTGATTAACAAGCCATACTGGTATTTGGCGGTTTTTTGCTTGCTGAAGGTGTTCAGGCCAAAGCTCACTATCAACCAGCATCATAAGATCAGGATTGATCTGTTGCCAAGCATAGTGTGAAGAAAAAAAGAGATCAAGTGGAAAGAATGCAATATATAGACGATCATACCCCTTATACTGCTTAACCAACATTTGATAGGCTTGTGCGTTTTGCACCGTAATCACAATATCTAGGTCATCATTAGCGGAAAGTATTTTGATCAAAGGGGCGATCGACCTTGCTTCACCAACACTAGCTGCATGCATCCATAGACGCGTTTTGGTATATCTTGAAGGTATATGTGGGAAGTATCCCAGCCAATGCAAGATGGGCAGCGAAGTACGTAGATGATAGAACACGCGTCTCAGTAAAATGGGGATTGATAGTAACAAGCCAAGCGGGTACATTAGCCTGTATAAATAAATAATCATGAATACCTCAAATAAATACCTTATCAGTATAGCGGCTAAAAAATTATTTTCAAAGCCAAACCGTTACCCAGAGATCGATTATATAGTGTTGAAAGTTATCAAAAAACCAAAAAGCATAGGTCTGTAATTTATATGTTTCATGACAAATAAATTGCCAAAAGGATGGTCTAATACCACCTTTTGACGCCATAAACATCACAGGTTTGTTGATATCGGATGTCCCATGGGTTTGAAAAACCAGCCTCGGTTCTACGCCACTCACTTTAAAGCCATGCTCCCAGCTTCTTAGAAAGTAATGATCGATAGGCATTTTTATGGGTAATGATTTTTTTAATAACTTAATTGCGGTGCTACGTTTTAGAAGGTAGCCACCAGCATTGGTTATTTTAGTTAAATATTGAGCCATGTGATGTCCTTTAGGTAAAGTTCGTGTCATAACAGCAAAGCCTCGATGCCCAACTTGAAAATTCACAAGATCCCAGGATGCCGGTTTTGCAAGTAGAGATAAAACGACTTCACGAAGAACTTTCGGATTGAAACTAACATCGTCTTCAAAAATTAAAGCATAATCATAGTCGCTTTTAACAAAGTCCTGCCAAGCGCCAATATGACTGAGACTACAACCTATGGTTCCTAAATCTGCGAAAGTTCCAGTATAATTAAAAAACGCGGGGTCAAGTATTTTTTCAATTTGTGGAGCCGTGAGCGTTCGTCCATCGATTGCAGAGAAACGCTTTAGAGAAAACCCAAGCTCTGATACGGGTTTTTCCACATAGGCATAGCGGTCTTTGGATCGATCAAGATTGATAATATAAGCTTGCAGATTTAGAGAAGGTGTTGGTGATTTTGCCAATAGCAAAAGACTGGACGAAAGGAATATCGCAAGGATGAAACGCTTGACAAGATAATATGTAAAAATAGGCATATGATCATAAAAATGCTTTATATAGGGGCATAATAGAGTAAGCATTTTTGGAAATCAAGTTGTAAGTCGGTTTCCATAACCGGCTTTATGCAAGCGATGTCTGGTAAGTCGCTAGACGATTATGTAGTAGGGCGATACAAGCAAAGCCAAGAGCCATCCCTATTTGGTGGGTAAGTCCTGGGCTGTGATGGAAAAAAAAGCAGTCAAAGCATGCCATGATAGCGTATTTACAAATACCAAGTGGTAATAATGTGCTGATGTCAACAAGTTGGATAGCTTGATTAAGCGCAATGGTGGCGAGAATAGCGACTATTGCCATTAGACTAAGAATAAGCCACTGATTTAAAAATGGGAAAGACATTTGCTGGAAAAGCACATAGGGAAGCAATAGAGCCGGGATAAAGAAAAAAATACCCCAGGTTAGGTGGAAAGGGTGTTCATGCATCAAGCAAAGACGCTTGGTTAGAAAGGTATGGGCTTGAAAACAAAATACAGTACTGATAGGTAAGAAAAGCAAATAAGGGTTGCTGAACTGATTAGTGAGCGTGATTTGATTTTCAATCAAACACAAATAGGAAATCATAGCCAAGAGCAATAAGCCAATTTTCTCACGATCTATGGTTTCAGATAGTGCATAGTAAGCCCAGGCTAATGTTAGCATAGGGCTGAGCATATTCAAGCCAACCGATTCAGATAATGTCATGTATCGAAATGCATGATGGAGGAGGAGTAATCCAACAGAGCCTGATACCACGCGCATAACGTGCAATACCATGTTTTTTGGTCGAGGGATAGTAGCAAAAGTCATACACCCATAAGGTAGTAAAATAATGCCAGCAATGAGGTAGTGATAGCAAATGATTTGCCAGCTATTGAGAGGGTTCTCAGAAAAGCTAGACAAATACTTGCTTATCGCATTATTGCAAGCATAAAGTAAAAACATCAGTAGCTTTAGTGCAATAGCTTTTGATAGCGGGGAAAAGGTGCTGAGACGAGGAAAAGATAACATGATCAGCCCCGCATTAGTTGGATGGGTTGCAATCGTTTTGCTTGGTATGCTGGATAGCATGATGCACAAATCGCGACAGAAACACAAATACAAAAGCTGATGAGTAGGGGTTCAAAAGTAATGGGAACAGCAATGCCAACAAAAAATCGTATACCGTATACCAGCATAATAGCCAGTATGCTACCAATAATTGCGCTGATAACGGCCAGTATCGTAGTCTCGCGAAGAAACATATCTCGTATCTGTGATGGCGAAGCCCCTAAGCTAAGTCGTATGCCAATTTCCTGCCGGCGCTCAGCTAAAGTCGCCAGTAAACAATTAACCACACAAATATTCGATATGATTAGACAGCATAGTCCTAGACTGAGCATAAGATAACGTAAATTGGTAATTTGTCGCTCAATACCTTTAGCCATCTGAACGCTATCATGAACATAGATTGGCTGTTTTGGGAATACTTTGCGGATTAGACCCTCAAGCTGTGTATAATCTTGATTAGATGATTGAGCTATTTGGACAGATAGCGTTGTGAGCGGACGATAGTTTTTATCGTTGTCAGACATCAAAGTGATGATACTGCTATTAATATCTAGTGGGATGTTGGCTTTATTGGGTTGCTTTTTCAAAACCCCGATAACGGTATAACGTTTATTTTTGATGGTAATCTCTTGCTGGGATGAAGAAGATCGAAGCTTTTGCGCAACACGCGATCCTATTAAACAATACTGATTATCTGGGCTATCCCAATGATTAAATGCGCGCCCATGGGCAATATCTAAACCCATAACAGAAGAAAACACAACATCTGTGCTGACGTGGTGGAGATAGCTACGCTTACCATCAATAAGAACCGGTTGATATTGGGTAAGGGCACCGCTCCAGAGATAAGGGCGCAAAGAGTCACCAAGTCTGTCTGCAATATTGTGTCTACTAAAGATAGGTCTAGAACCAGAAGAAGTATTAAAACTAGAAAAACTAATCATCGCATTATTTTGCATCATAACGAGCGCTGTATGCATGTTTTCTGTTGCGTGGTTGTAGAAGTATAGTAAGCAACAGATCGCACAAGTTGCACATATGAGTGATAAGCTTACGAAAAAAGTTCGCCATTTTTGCATAACTAGGCTTTTACAGGCAACGATCCAATTATTATACCGCATGATAAGCCCCTTGATGATCGGTTGCAAAATGCCAAGTATGCGCACAACGATTGGCGACGTATGGGTCGTGCGTTACTACAATAATTGTCGTTGAGAAATCACGGTAAATATCGCTGAGTATATCAAGGGTGAGATCGGTATTGATCTGATCAAGTGCACCAGTTGGCTCATCGGCCAACAAAATAGAAGGGTTGGTGATGAGTGCTCGGGCAATCCCCACACGCTGTTGCTCGCCCCCGGATAGCTGGTAAGGATATCGATCCTGCAGTTTAGAGATTTGCAAGCGCTGCATTAATGAATCTACACGATTTTCATGAGACGATGGATTGTCTAAATAGCTTAAAGGAAGCATGATATTATCGTAAACGCTCAGATGGTGAATAAGTTGATACTGCTGAAATATGTAGCCGAAGTAGCGTTTTCTAAGCGACAGCATAGCTTGGGTGTTGAGCTGGTTTATATCATGGCCATGGAGAAAGTACGATCCTGAACTGGCGCTATCAAGCAGGCCAATAATATTGAGAAAAGTCGACTTGCCAGATCCAGATGGCCCCATAATAGCTAGTGTTGTCGGTTTTGCAATCTCAAAAGATAGATTTGAGAAGATGACTGGACCACTGGGGTGAACGACCTTAGAGAGATTTTGGCATTGGATAATGTTGTTCAATGATATCTCCTGATGCAAGCCCCTGATCAACCAACAAGCCGCTAGAAAGGCTACGATTAACGCGGATAGGATGCTTGACAAAAACACCTTGGTTATTTCGGCGCATGACATACGCTTTGTTATCTAGATAATGCACGGCAGAAAATGGAATCGTCGCCGTTTGCGCAAGAGACTCTGTAATAATATCGATAGTGGCATTAAGGCCTATATTGAGAGGGCATGTGGTACTAGGGCAGTCGGCATAGATGATCACGGGGAAGGTTGACTCATCATCATTACCTGCATCGATTACATGGTAGCGATGGACGGCATGAACATAACCCATAACGCGTTTATGACCAGAAAGGGGGTTGATAATAGCTTTTTGCCCTACACGTATTTTATCAATATCTTGACCAGATATTTTTAGGTGAAGTGCAATTTGCTCGGGTTTTCCAACCATGGCGATCAGGGATCCAGGTTCAATTTTTTTTCCCTCCGTGAACATGTTATCTTGCGAGGTATGACGATCCTTTACTGGAATTAATAGTCCAGAATTAGGAGAGTAAAGGGTTACCTTAGACTCTTTGCTGAGCATGTTTTGGAAAAAGTCGGTATCTTTTAGCGAGATGTTTGCGACCGATTTCCAAGGGATTTGGAGATGTGAGCATATCGTTTTTAAACGGTATTGAAGTTGTATGTGGTCCACTTCTTGAGAGTGGAGCTGATTTTGATTTTGGCTGTATTCATCTGCAGATATAATGTCAGATTTATACAGCAGTTGGGTATTTTTAAACTTTTTTCGTTGCGAGAATAGTTGTTCTTTGGCTTTTAGATAGGATACAAAGGTATCGATAAACAGTTTTTTGGTCTCAGGGGAATCAATGACTAAGATGGCATCGCCTTGTTTAACAGACTCACCGATGTGCTTTTGGATGCTATGAATATATCCACCAATTGGACTGGATAAGGTATCCGTGCTGGGTGTTGTAACTTTAGCTTGGTAGCGTATCGTTTGATGAAAAGGTTTTAAGTGTATGGTCTGATGGCGATGAGCGTTTAGAGAAGGTTTGGGCTGGCTTCCTAAGAAAAAACACCATGCGAAAACCACAAGTAGGGCAGCTAAAACCGATTTGCCGAAGTATAATGTACGGATAGGGAGTTTAACTCTTGGCAAACCAACTCCATAAATAGTCTAATACATAATACCAAAGTGCATTGATCATAGGTTCAACAATAGCATCTACAGTAGCCAGTTTTATATCAGCGCCGGTTATAAAGATAATACAAGCAATCGCGATCAGCATATGACCTATTGTGTAGATGATAGTACGTATGAAGCTATCTGAATATCCTCTCATAAATCCATCGTGTTGTGTACATTCCATAGTGAATTTCCTCATGAAAAATATATATTATACAACTATATCTGGGTTTTCGCAAACAAAACCCTCAAGCAGTGCTAAACAAATACTCTGTGGGTCATTCTTTCCTGTTTGCAAGGAGGCTTTAATTTGATAAAGAGGTGTTGAATTGACTCCAAATAGCTTGGTTGTATGATGCGTATTAAGTGAAAATTGGTCTAGTAAGTTTATATAGTTGATCTTATCAGCAATAATCGCATTCTTACTGGACGCGTAGCCGTTACCAATTTGAATAAGCTCATACGTGGAGATCATACCATTTTTTTGCTTGAGTACAGCATTGTCGTAATTTAATTTCTCAAGATCATGTTTTTGTATAAGTAAATTAATAGAGCGGTGATAAAAGAGTAGGTCTTCGTGGCTATCGCGCACCGTTTGTACAAAGTCTTTACAGCCATCAAGAAATGCAGATTTGGCTATTTGGTATTGTGTATCTTGTGTGTTTTTTTGATGGTAGGCAGAACGGTTATCAAGCGGTATTTGCAGATGTATTCCTGCCTTGATCTTGGAAGTTGGGTCACTTGTTAATCCAGGAGGGGTTGTCATATGTGCATCGAGGTTGATGCTTGGCCAGAGCGATGCATTCGCCAGGTGAAGTTGGCGTTTTTGCATAGCAAGATGTATTTTACTTTGTATCAATTCTGGATGATGCGTGAGACTGCTGAGCAGGATTTTATCCAGAGAAGGAGGTTGTATCATTGTCAGTGGAATACGACTATCGATATCAATATTTTGATAAGAAGGGATCCCGATAAGTCTTTTGAATGCGTGGGTTTGTCTTCTAATATTGGCTTGTATCTTCAGTAGATTAAGCTCAGATTGTAAAATAGATGTTCGATACTCGTGCAATATACTTCTAGGGGATTTACCAGAATTTACTTCTATCTCATACTTTTTAAAGCGCTGTTTATCTTGTGAAAGCTTATGACGCGTAATCGATTCTTGGTTAATAGACTGAACCAAATGTCGAAAACGCTCGCCCGTTTCATATAATGCTTTTAGTATACTCTCTTTATAGGCCATATGAGCGATAACAAGTTGATCTTTGCCATCCAGATGATGATAGTAATCCTGATAAACATGCGGGCCAAAAATTGGCTGATTTATAGATAGTGTACTTTGAAAGCGGCTATCTCGTTTTGCTCCTGTTGTGTGCAAGATATCCTCATTATCACTATAATGGGCATGTGTGCCCACAGGATAATGCCAACTTAATGAGGGCTCATAGCGAAGCTCAGTAGCAGAAAGAAGACGCCAACTTAAACTAGATGAAGCCGTAGGTCGCGCTTCCTTACTTAAGTCAGTATGGATACTTACAGGTGATAGTGTTGGGCTTAAACCTTGTATTCGTCGTTGATTTTCAATCTTTGCAAGTTGCCAATTTTGTTTAGCACGGATGATTTTAGGATGGTGTTGCTGCGCTTTTCGATAACAATCATCGAGCGTTAGAGTGATGGCGTAGGACTGAACGTAAGAAAAGAGCAAAAGAGTCGTGAAAAGTATCATAGCTTTATCTACATTATAGATAAGGAGACCATAACAGATATGTCGTTTTATTCCTAGGATATCAGTACAAGTTAGGGCTTGCTTCAAGTAGCATCTGCGTGGCTGGGTGCTGCGGATTTGAAAACACAGACTCAATAGTACCGCTTTCAACAACATCTCCTTGATGCAGAACGAAGACATCATGGCAAAATTGTTGAATAATATTACAGTTGTGGCTAATAAAAAGATAACTTAGACCGTATTGTTTTTGTAGCCTTGCGAGAAGTTGGAGCACTTGTTTAGCGATGCTCGCATCGAGTGCGGTCGTAGGTTCATCAAGCACTAAGATCTTCGGGTTTAATATCAGCGCACGTGCAATAGCAATGCGCTGACGCTGGCCACCTGAAAAGCTATGAACAAATCGGTTGATACATGTAGAAGGTAGATCGACCGCTTGGATAATATCCATCACTCTATTTTCCTGCTCAGTATGTGTCAGCTGTGGTTCGTGTATACTGAGTCCCTCACGAAGGATATCAAAGACAGTGAGTCTTGGGTTGAGGCTTGAATAGGGGTCTTGAAACACCATTTGTAGATCTTTACGAAGCGGCCGAAGTTGCCTCAAGCTAAGTGAGCGAAGGGTCGTAGATTGTAATTTAACGATGCCATCATAGGGAATACATTGCAAAATGGCATTAGCAAACGAGGATTTACCGGATCCACTTGCCCCAATAATACCGATATTCTGACCAGGGAAGAGCGTAAGGTTGCACCCTTTTAGTGCATGAAAAAAGTTGTTTTTGTCTGAAATATGCCCAGGGTTCTTATACGTGATATTCAGGTCTTGGACCTCTAAGAGTGGCTCGCTGTCTTGATTGTAGGCCTCAAGCGTAATGGACAATTGTTGCGCCTGGGCCAAACGCAGTGTAGCTGGGTGTTGGGGAGAGGAAAAGATGGTAGCGGTATTGCCTTGCTCAACGATACGTCCTCGATCCATAATGGTGACCATATCTGCAAAGTCTCTAACCAAATCCAAATCGTGCGTTATAACAAGGACGGCCATGCCAGTTTTATCACGGATCTCAGATAGGGTCTGAAGGAGTTTTTTTTGCAAGTGTGCATCAAGACTGGTCGTGGGTTCATCAAGAATGAGGACTTTGGGTTGGTGCGCTAGTGCTATGGCAAGCAAGACGCGTTGGCGTTGGCCACCGCTGAGTTGATGTGGGTAGTGATCAAGCAATGAAGAAGGTAGTCTAACTTTTTTTAGCAGGGCAGATAGACGCATATTCACGGAGGAAAGGGGAAAGGCATAGTGGGTGAAAATCGCTTCAGAGAGTTGATGGCGAATAGTGTGCAAAGGGTTGAGAGCTTGTTGTGGGTCTTGTAGCATCAGGGCTATATCGCGGTTTCGTATACGACAAAATGCCTGTTCGTTTAAATTATCAAGCGACTGGTCAAGCAAACTCATAGATAGACGAAACTGTGCAAAGGATGTATCCGGATGAAGGCGAAGCAGTGCGGAAGCGGTTAAGCTTTTCCCAGACCCACTTTCTCCAACTAAAGCATGAATTTGACTTGCGTAAAGATGCAATTGATTAATCTGAATATCAAAGTCAATATTTACAGATGGCTTGATGCTTAAATGATGTAGCGCCAATACGGGATTAGTCATGCAGTGTGCCCCTATATCTCGGGTCTAGTGCATCGCGCAGGCCTTCACCAAGGAATACCAGCAGTCCTAAAAGTAGAAATAAGGCAAAGAAAATGCTCAATGCAATCCATGGTGCATGTAGGTTTGTTTTGGCTTGCGAAACAAGTTCTCCTAAAGATGCAGAACCAATAGGCATACCGAATCCTAAGAAATCTAAGGCAGTCAACGACATAATACTACTAATCATGTGCCAAGGTAGCAAAGATATGGTGGCAACCAGTGAGTTGGGTAAAATATGCCGGTAAATGATCATGGTGTTACTGACACCTAAAATCTGTGCAGCTTGCACATATGCCAGTTGTCGCGTTCTGAGAAATTCAGCTCGAACAACCCCCACAAAACGAATCCATCCAAAAAGCAGCATCACAAAAAGTAACCAAAAGAAGTCGGGCTGAATAAAACTTGAGAGAATGATTAACACATAAAGTGTTGGCATCCCAGACCATACTTCTATTAACCGCTGACCGATGAGGTCTACTATACCACCAAAATAGCCACATATCGCACCAACCGCTACCCCCACCACCAAACTCGAGGCGGTGAGTGATACGCCGAATAAAATACTGGTACGTAATCCATACAGGAGTCTTGCAAGAATATCGCGTCCTTGGTCATCCGTCCCTAAAAGATGCTGTTTATTGGGAGCCATGGGTTGTGGTTTGGAGCTAGAAAAATCATGGCTATCGTAGCGATATGGAATGGGTGGAAGTATCATCCATCCATGTTGATTGATCTTAGCGACGATAACCGGATCATCGTATTTTGTTTCGGTTTTAAAGTCCCCATCAAACGTCGTCTCAGGGTAGGAATAGATAATCGGTAGGTAAGTTTTACCTTTAAAATAAACGAGTAAGGGTCTTTCATTAGCAATCAGGTCACTGAGAAGTGATAAGGTCACTATCGTGGCTAGGAGCATTAAGCAGAACCGGTTCAGCCGGTCTTTATAGAAGTACCGCAAGCGCTGGCTGAGTAAAGAGTGGTTCATGATAAAGCCTCAAAGCTGATACGTTTATCAACAAGACAATAGCATAAGTCGGTAATAATATTGACCATTAAACTTAGTAGGGTAAAGATATATAAGCTACCAAAAACAATAGGGTAGTCGTGTGTTAATGTTGCTTCGTAGCCTAATAAACCAAGGCCATCTAGGGAAAAAATAATTTCAATCAATAAGGACCCTGTAAAAAACATATCTACAACAGCCGCGGGTATACCAGCAATTACAATTAAGAGCGCATTGCGAAAGATATGGTTGTATAGAATGCTACGTTCCGTAAGTCCTTTTGCACGTGCACAAGTAACATAAGGCTTTGGTATTTCTTCAAGAAAAGAGTGCTTAACCAAAAAAGTCAAGGCAGTAATACTGCCAATCAAAATAGCCGATACTGGTAGGACTAGGTGCCAGAGATAGTCCATAATGCGGCCAATCGTACTAAGTGATTCATAATAGCTTGAGCTGAGCCCGCGAAGTGGAAAGATCCTAAAAAAATCCCCCCCAGCAAATAATACAATCATTAATATGGCAAAAAGAAAAGTTGGGATAGCATTACCGAATAATAAAAGAATACTACTGATACGATCTGCTGTACTTTTGTGGTGCCTTGCTTTATAAATACCTAATGGTAGTGCAATCAGATAGAGTAAGCCGGTGCTAAAAAATCCTAGTGACATCGATACGGGTAGCTTTTCAGCAATAATATTGAGAACGGTTTCGTTGCGATAGTAGCTGTAGCCAAAATCAAAACATAAGTAGCGTACAATCATGTTGAAGTAGCGTTCTAAAACAGGTTTATCAAAGCCGTAGAGTTTATTGAGCTTTTGGATAGTATCGGTCGATAGGCCGCTATGATGGACCTCTTGATGGCTGCTACTATGTTCGTTGTAGAGATTGTCACCAGATGATTGGATGCGATCGGTGTTTTGAATCCCAGGCATGGTCATCATAGCTATAGCTTGCTCTACAGGTCCACCAGGGACAAATTGAATGATAATAAAATTGACAGTAATGATGGCCCAGAGCGTCGGAAGCACCAAAAGTAGTCTACGCAGCAGGTATTGTTGCATAACGGCAAAGCCAAAAAGTCATAATATCGTAACGTCGAAGGGATATGCAAGTTATTTCTATGCAGT
>CAXGBK010000157.1:0-1899 GCA_964008345.1 uncultured Coxiella sp. | reverse complement strand
AAGGGATGGGCGCATTATCAAGAACTGAGCAATAAAGACCATGATCTACCATACACTGCAGAAAAAGAAATCCTACAGTCACTTCAAACCGCATCCAAAACAGGCCACTGAAATAATGCTTGCACATTTTGCGTTGTCTGTGTTGCAACAACATCTAAGGGCAACTGCTTAACCGCTGCAACTTGCTTTGCAACCTCGAGAACATAAGCAGGCTCATTGGTTTTTCCACGATAAGGCACGGGTGCAAGGTAGGGTGCATCCGTCTCGAGTAAAATTCTATCCAGAGGGCAATAAGCACAAACATCTCTTATTTCCTGGGCATTTTTGAAGGTAATAATGCCAGAAAACGATATATAAAACCCAAGATCTAATGCTTTTTTCGCCATGTCTAAAGTCTCCGTAAAGCAGTGGAGAACCCCTCTAGCTTCATACCCACCCTCATCTCTAATCAATGCAATCGTATCCTCCCTTGCTTGGCGGCTATGTACCACCAACGGTTTTGCATATTCGTTAGCTAAATGAATTTGTTCAGCAAAATATTTCTTTTGCTTTTCCTTATCCAAAGACGCTTCATGATAATAATCCAACCCCGTTTCCCCTACGGCAACAACCTGATCATCGACTATAAAAGTGCGCAGTTTCCCCATAGTATCGTCCGGTGTTTTATACACATCACATGGGTGCACACCAATCGTCGCTTTTACATGCTCATAGGTATTAGCAATCCTTAATATATCAGGTATATTTTCTAGATCTACCGATATACATAGGCAATGATGAACACCAACTTGAGCAGCACGTTCAAAAACCGCACGTAAACAATATTTATGAGGATCATTTTCCAAATAATTCAGATGACAATGTGAGTCTACTAAGTTCATGATGCAGGCTCAACAATATCAATCGATGAAACATTTCTAAAACCTTGAGGCAAAAATTTCCCACGATTCGCACGCTGCGAGACAAACGACTGCCATTGATCTGGCTTCATTTTAAAAGTGCGCTTTCCAGACTGCAACAACAATACATCGTTCGCGCCAAAAGTAGACCAAAACTGCAAAGCATCTTGCTTTGCTTGATGATCTTTTGGATTAATCTTACACAGCTTTTGACCTTTACCTTTTTTGAGACGTGGTACATCCGCCATCTTCACAATCAGTAGTCGTCCCTGCAAACTCACCAACGCAATATAGTCCGCACCAGACCTAATAACAGTAGGCGGGAGTAATCGGTTGTTTTCAGATGCATTCCAAACCTGCTTACCCGCTTTATTTTTACTAACCATTTGCTCATAACGCATCAAAAAGCCATAACCATCATCACTAAGAATCATAACCTCTACATCTTGCTTGGCTAGGACCGCATAATCAAAAACCGTTTTCTCTTTGACTTCCACATACTTGGTAAGAGGATCACCTTGCGTTCTTATCGATGGCAAATCTTGTATCTTAACAGAAAAAGCACGACCTTTAGATGAAAAAACCACAAACGCACAAGAACTATCCCCTTTTAAACAGGCCAGTAAATGGTCACCCGTTCGAAAAGATAACGAAGATACATCAACATTATGCCCCTTTGACATTCGGACCCATCCATGTTTTGAGAGAATAACAGAAACTTGCTCGATACTCTGTTTTTTCTCTAACCCCATAGAACTCAAAACCGCTTTTTTTCTAGCAACAATCTTGGTCCTACGCGCATTACCATAAAGGTCTCGAGCAGCTTTAATAGAGTCGATCAGCGTCTTACGCATCACTTTCGGTTCCTTCAAAATTTTGTTAAGCTCAGCTTTTTCTTTTAGTAACAGAGCTTGTTCATCTAACAACGATTTTTCAGCAAGCTTAGCAAGACTTCTAAGTTTTGTCTCTAAAATAGACTCGACTTGTACGTCGCTAAGTT
>CAXGBK010000156.1:0-6234 GCA_964008345.1 uncultured Coxiella sp. | reverse complement strand
TGCAGTAGCGATGAAACACACAAAAAACCTTATATCCTGAAAGACATGCTCAGTCATCAGCAAACAAATGTTGATTTAGAGGATATAATCAGCCAATTTAATACAGGAGAGACAAATGCAAAAATGGATTAATATAGATAAAATACTGGTAAACGCACAAAAAAAACAGCAGGAGCTGCTGATAGCACTGACAACCATCATACTTATAACAGTTGGATATAGCATGTGGGAGTATCGAGTAAAAGCAAATATAAAACAAGCATCCATAGCCTATTACCACACCATCCAGCAAAAAGAAAAAATCCATACTAAAGAAAGTATCCATAAGCTTGAAAGTATCACCCAAGACTACCCTAGCACAGTATATAGCCAGCTAGCGCACGCAAGGTTAGCCAAAATAGATTTTGAGAACAAAAAATACCGCTCAGCAGCCAAACACTACGAGATAGCCATTTCCTATATGCAAGAAAACAATCTCAAAAGTCTTTTTAAATTGAGACTAGCCAAAATTTACTTGCATGAGCACGAACCGAAAAAAGCACTGGATACACTACGGAGCGTCAATACCGATTCATTCAAATACATTAAGGCCATTACAGAGATAGATGCCCACATACAGCTAAAAGATTACAGTAAAGCACAGGAGTCGATCAGCACACACCTGAGACATGAAGAGGCAAAAGAGGGACAAGCAAAAAACGGTGAGTCCATGATATTTAGAGAGTTGCTACAACAGAGACAACAAAAAATCAAAGCTTAGAAGAATGTACAAAGATAGAACGATTATAGCACTCGTTGGAAGAGTAAATGTAGGCAAGTCAACGCTATACAATGCAATACTACGAAAAAAGGCAGCTATAACACATGATAGACCTGGCGTAACAAGGGATTGCAAATATGAGATATGGAAAGATAAAGATTCCAAAATCAGGCTGCTGGTAGATACGCCTGGGTACGATACCCAGGAAAATGCAGATTCGCTAAAAGATCAGGACCTAATACAACAGATAACAAGCATCACACAAGTATGTGATATCATTGTCTATGTCGTCGATGGTAGTGTTGGTATAGACTATGCAGACCAAGATCTAATCAAAAAATGTTATGAAAGTGAAAAACCGATCATCGTCGTCGCCAACAAAATTGATATCGACACACAAGAATGTAAAAATGATATTTATAGACTACAAGCAATAGCACACTTAGAAATCGCAGCTAAACACAAGCATGGAATCAACCAGCTGATTGATAAAATAGTTTCGATAGAAAAAGAATTTGAGTCAGACAAGTGCTTTGATGAGATTGAAAAGTACCCCAGTTTTGTGTTGATGGGCAAACCAAATGTGGGCAAGTCGACGCTGACCAATCAATTGGTGAAACAGCAAGCAGCACTGGTATCCGAACAAGCCGGGACGACAAGAGATAGCAGTAAGCACATACTTGAGTGGAACGGAAAAAAAATGACAATCATCGACACAGCAGGTCTAAGAAGAAAAACCAAGATAAAAGATATTGTCGAAAGAGAATCGGTCATACAAGTGATAAAAGCACTAAAATCGAACGTTGACGTTATAATTTACATGATAGATGCACAAGAATATATTACAGACCAAGACATGCGCATCATGAATATGATACAAGCATATAGAAAAAAAATGATCATCGCATTCAACAAATCAGATAAACTAAAAGAAGAAACAAAAAAAGCATGGCGAGAAGAATGTAACTACCAGCTAAAGTCCATGGAGCATATCAAGAAAATAGCTATTTCAGCAGAACATGGCGTGGGTATCAAAAGGCTTATGGAAGAAATAGATGTATGCATAAACGATAAAAAGGACCATTCAACATCATTTCTAACACAAATATTACATAGGGCACTCGACACACACCAACCGCCTATGGTCAATAATAGGAGAATAAAACCTAAAATGGCGCATCAGGCAAAAAATGACAGCTACACTATTGTCATAAAAGGCAATCAAATTACCAAAACGCCAAAAAGCTATTTGCAGTATCTTGCCAAATTTTTTCAAAAAAGTTTAAAAGTAAGCGGCATCAATATCATTATAAAAATAGATGAAAGCAAAAACCCATATGCTTGATTAGCGAGGTTTACGACTGAAAAGTTGACAAAAAGATTAGAATATCCATACATAAAAGTAAATTATCGAACAGAGTGATTAGAGTGGATAATAAAAACACCTTCAGAACAATGCAGATGAAGGTAAAATTATAACGATGTGAATACAGATAAAAAGCCTATCATAGATACATATTATAGGCCACTTTGCATTCATTAGGTCTATGATAGATTCACTTCAGGGTCATGTTATGTGGCCTGATCTATCTTTCTTTTTAGAAAAGAGGTCAATACTGAGATCATGTAACCCTATTTTGCCAAGACATGACTTAGATAAAGTAGAAGAGCAAGCATTAGCAACTGAACAAGAAAGTCTAATTTTACTGTTTATAGAAATGAAAATTTTTCGTGGGAGCTCAGGAATACAGTAAGCATCATGCTTATATTCTTGCTAAACTCAGCCATTTTAGGTTATATTTATTTTCTTGTAAACAGAACACCCTCCTTGTTGGATTTAATTGCTAGAGAAAGTAAACGAAAAAACTTAGAAGAAGGTAAAAATCCAAAGAGATTAAGGTTACCCTTGGTACACAAAATAGTAAAATAATTCGATTTGATATAGTTAACCAATCTTGATATGACTTTCCTAATCGCCATACGATTATAAAATTTTATATATAATGGTCCAATAAAAGGTACTAACAAAAGTATAGATGATAAACATGCAAATAATACATTGCAACTGACAAACGATTTAGCGATTAGATAAACATGTTAGCAGTTAAAATCATGCAGAGATAATAGACTAATGGGTACAATAACAATGACAAAGAATAAAGTAGATAGCGCTAAACTTTCTAGTGTGGCAAAATTTTCTAGGTAATAATTAAATGCGACGAACCTACATAATTTATTATATAATTGACTCAAGAATTTCATGATCTCTGATAATTATTAATTTAGAGAAATATAGCAAAAAATACGCAGATTATCAGTCAAATACAGTTATCTAAAAAGATTAGTATGCTGATTAATAGCAATAGAATGAATTATTCGATAAAAAAGAGAAGGGAGCTATAAAGCTCCCTTCTTCCTGTTCGGTAGAAACCGCTATTAAGACTTAGCAGGAGACATGACCTGAGATACTGGTAATTTAGTATCTAAGCCAACTTCCCTCGCTAGTTCAGCCTTTGCAAAACCTTTTACAAAATCAGTCGTCTTTTTACTCTGAACGTTTGACTTTGCAGATTTGTCAAATGCATCGAACTTTCCTTTTAGTTTAGAAAGATCATCGTTCTTACCAATCTTGGACATATCTAATTTAGATAGTAGTTCCTTAAGCTGACTGTACTTTGTCTTATCAATTGACTGTACAACAGGCTTTTTCGTACCTGAAGTTGGCTTTTTGTTAAGATCTTCACAGATACCCTTAACAAGATCAGAAATCTTTTTGATATCTTCCTTCTGTTTAGAATCATCCTGTGCGGTAAAGCCGTCCTTATAAGATTTTATGTCCTCAGCTGCAACCTTAAGCACTTCTTCAGAAATCTCATCAGCAGTTGGCTCAGCAACAAGTGACTTGACAGTAGCAGATGTATGAGCAGTAACTTTAATGGAGTTGTTTATTCTCGCATTAGTTCTCGACGCAAACATATGACGCAGTGTTGGCACAGCATTTGAAGCAGCAGCTACCAATGAACTATAAACTCTTGCAGCCGCGACAAATGGTAGTAGACTTGCAGCGATCGCTGAAGAGAACGCCCACAGTGTGGATGGCTCTTGGTTGGAAGCTGTAGCCATAAATCTACTTGACCATGTTGAATTCTCAGATGGATCTCTATGCAACACCCAGCGCTTGGAAGCTCTTGACTGATTTGCTCTGATTGCAAGTCTTAGAACTGTATCAACAGCTAATGTTGAAGATGCAGCTAGTAAGAAGGCAGCACCGACAACAGGTACATACATTGAAGCAACCCCTAAGGCAACTGAAGCAGATGCTGTTTGTACGGACTTACTTGATGCAAATTGCTGATTAAACATATAGTTCCATACTTTCTTAGAAAGTGTCATCTTAGCAACATCAGAAGCAAGCTTCTCATGCTTTGTTACCTGTTCTACAAGCGAATCACGCTTCTTAAGAAGATCGGCGTTATCAGTGATAGACAAATCACTTATCTTAGAGATCACTGAATCCAAAACAGCCTTGTCTTCACCAGACATACTATCTTTGTAATCGAACATTTTCTTGAGCTCTTCGTCCTTCAATTGATCTCCAAGTTCATCCTTTGCTATCTTAGCAGCTTCAGATGATGCTATCGATTTTAACGCTTTTAACGCTTTCATGTACACAACATCGTCACTAGATTCTCTTTTTGCATTAATATATGCATCGAACTCTGTCTTTTCATCAGCTTCTAAATTGAAGCCATCAAGGATCTTTTTCGCGTCTTCGAGACCTTTAACATCATCAAAGGAGATTTCAGTCTTATCTAAAGCCTCCACCTGTTCTTTGAATTTCTGCCCAGCATGATCATAGAAACTTCTTGCACGAACAGCTTTGAAAAATTCGTCTCTGCTTTTTTGATCACTGACATTTGAATCGTTCGGGGCAGTTCTCTTATCGATAGCAGCAGCTAGATCTTTTGCCCATTGTTGGACGTCAGGATTTTCTGAATCATCTAATTTAGCAGCATTATTCAATCGCTGCTGTTGTGACCACGAGTCTAGGTTTACAAAAACACTGTCATCGCTTACACCAGCATCACCATTAGGGATATCCGCTGCTTGTTCGGCTAATTTTTTCACCTCAGTAATATGATCTAACGCAGCAAATAGCCTAGCTGACTTACCAGCATCCAAAGAATGGTTAGAACTGATTATATTGGATACTGCAGTCCTTGTATCGGCAGCAGCAGCGAATTCTTTCCTAACTTCACTAAGCATTGCAAATTTTTCATACGAATCAATAACCTTACATTTTTGTTCGTATAGTGCACGCGCCTCACCAGCCTTGGCAGTATCAGTCAGACTATCTTTAAGTACAGTATAAGCTTCAGAGTCAATTCCTTGCACACTAATCAAGCTATCAAGCGAACTATCTTTATCACCGTCCTTTAGCAAGCCTTTAAGTGTTGTTTTAAACTCATCATCTGCAGCGGCTTTCATCTTCGCCTTTTCATCAGAATTCTGACTCAAGCCACTATATACAGCTAGTAGTTCGTTTAGTTCAGGGGTAATTACACTACTACCATCTCCTGCATCCGCAATAATACCACTTATCATATACTCAGGTAGCTTATCGTGCTTTAGCATGTCAGCAAATGTTAGCGATCCTTTTTGAGGCTCAGTAAGGTACAGGTCGACAAAAAGCTTGTAATTACCTAACAATTCTGATTCCACATCAGATACCTTACGAGACATTAAAATCTTTAAATCCGTATCATCGACTGTTCTTTCAGTAGCGTCTGGAAAAGTAGACTTTGCCGCATCAATGATAATCTCTTCAGTAATTTCCGCTTGTTGCATTGAATTGTATTTATCCACAAGACTTGAGAAACTTGCTCGGTTAGCTACTACTTTAGCGTCACTCTCAATTTTCTTGATAGCATCAGCGTAACTGGTATCGGCTTTCGTTTTAGCCTCAGCGTTTGCACCAGCCGGGTATACCTTAGCCATGGCACTTTTAAACGCAGCTTTCTTGGCATCATCTAATTTATTAGCATCTAGATATTCAACAGAATTAGTCACCGGCTTCGGTGCATCTTCGCCAGTAATCTTCTTTACCCTATCATCACCAAGATAATTTTCAACAAATTCCTTTACATCGGCTGCTTTTTCTCCTTTAACTTCTTCTTTAAATACAACATCTAAATCCTTTTTAACATTCTCAAGCTTTTCGTTTGCTTGCTCAGCATTTTTCGTGAAGGCTATATTAAGATAACGCACTACTTTCTCTTTGAGCGAACCGATAGCCTCTTTAAACTTGGCCTTGTATTCTTCAGTTAGCTTATCAGCATCCTCGTTCAAAATCGAATCAAATGCATCCTCAATAGCTATTTGACGATTTAGAACATCTACTAAAACTTTGTGCAATTTCGAAGCCGTTTTAGCATTAACAAATTCAAGTCTATTATCACTAGCTAGACCAATCT
>CAXGBK010000155.1:0-9565 GCA_964008345.1 uncultured Coxiella sp. | reverse complement strand
CAGATGCACCACCTGCAGTGTTGGATGAAAATACAGAGGCGCCGGTCTCGGTTAATAGCTGAGGCATGTAAATAAGCGCAACAGCAACACCAAGCATTCCAAATGGTGTCCCAATCGGAACCTGAGTAGGTGAATCCCTATGCTGCTTGAATTTAAAGACCGATGCAACGCCAAATCCAAGACCGGCAACGTAACCGACACTACCAATAAGATCAGCCACACTGCTTAGAGAGCTATTTAGACGAGAAGCCATCGATCCGATCTGAGCATGAGCACAGGACATAACTCCGATAGCAATTAAAAAAACAGCAATCCGTGCCAGGCAGCTTCTATTGAACATATGTATCTCCTAAATGTAAGTAAAACAAGCCGATGTTATATAAAACATCATTATGTTTATAGTAACCCTGAATAACAACCTTTTGCAAGGGGTATATAGGTTATAGGTAGAGTTATTTTCATAAAATGTTAAGTTTTTTGTATTTAAAAGAAAAAATCATACTGTATGACTGCAAAAATAGCGATGAGAGCGAGAATCACACCAGAGATTTTTAAACGGGTTTTGCTAGGTGGGGTGGCGTAAACTTGTGCAAGAGGTTTTACTGCTTGTGCGGAACGATGCATGGGTTGGTTGGCTAGATGATTAAGCCATTCTGGGATGTTGTCAATTAGTTTATAAAGAGATTTAGTGAGGGGCACTTTAAAAGATTTTTGTAGCATAAAAGGTCTTGCGATATGCCAGAGATTAATGCTGGGATCTAATCTTCTACTGAGCGACTCGGCGTGTAGTAGATTTTTTTGCAGGAGTAGCAGTTGGGGCTGCACGATCATGCCATGTTGTCTAGCGATTTGTAGGAGGTGTCCTAACAGTTTAGCGCATTGAATTTCTTCTAGGGGTCTATTGTATACCGGCTCCCCGACAGCACGTATTGCACAGATCATATCTTCCCGACTGGTATCGTGTGCAACCCACCCAGATTCGATATGCAGATCGACCACGCGCGCATAATCTCTGTTTAAAAAAGATATAATATTTTCTGCCAGATAATACTGGTCTTGTTTAGATAGGCAGCCAACTATTCCAAAATCAACAGCAATAAACATAGGGTCATGCGTTTTAGAATAATCAACAAAAAGGTTACCTGGGTGCAGATCACCGTGAAAGAAATTGTGTTCAAAAACTTGTTTAAAAAAGATCTCAATATTTTTGCGAGCAAGTTTCGTAACATGAATATTTGTATCTAGGAGTTGAGCTTGATTGGCTACTGGGATTCCATAAATACGCTCAACTATAAGTATATTTGCTGTAGAGTATTGCCAGTAAACTTTTGGGATATATAAATCATTACTACCCTCAAACAGCGTTCGCATATAGCTGTAATTGCCAGCTTCGTTTCTCAGGTCACACTCCGTATGGCATGACTTCTCGAAAGATTCGATAACATCCATGACGCGAATGAGATGTCTGTTGGGGTGGTAGCGATCGATCCGCTCTGCAATATATCTTAGTAGGCTAAGGTCTTTATTAACGTGCTGGATGATGTCGGGTCGTAGGATTTTTACAGCGACCTCAGACCCATCAAGTAAACAAGCACCATAAACCTGGGCAAGTGACGCAGAACCCAGTGGTATTTTTTCAAAAGATGAAAATATGCTACTAAGTGGCTTTTTATAGTGCAACTCAAGAATGGATTTAGCCTCGTCGAAGGGAAAAGGAGGGACCTTATCTTGAAGTTGTGCAAGCGATTGCGCGATATCAGCAGGCAGCATATCAAAACGTGATGAGAGGATTTGTGCAAATTTGACAAAAATAGGCCCCATTGCAACAATCGCTTCTACCATTCTTTCTTGCGGTGTTAGTTTTTTAATCTTGTAAGTTTGGAATGGGTAAAGCCAGAACAACCATGGAGATATACATCGATTTTTAGGTAAAATAAGTTGATCTATTCTATAGACAATAATAATCCTAAATAGCCGGTATAGTTTGATCAGTGGGTAGCTCAAGGGAATCCTGCCTTATTGTATTTGCTAATAAGTCTATCGATTTTTTCCGCTAGGACATCAACCTCGACAAGAAAGTCAGCTACTTCGCGTCGAGTTGGGGTTAATTGACACTCCTCTTGTATAAAAGTCCCAGCAGAATGGTGGGTTTTATCTATACTTTTTTTAAACCACTTAGCAAAGGATTGCGACTGTGACCAAAGTGCGTATGCAGCAGCTGGACCTATAACAGATGAGAAGAGAGATTCCCAATCAATATCATGTTGACGAACAAAGCTCTTGAATAGATTAGCCAGATCGGCGGGTCCTTGGATGATTATAGTATCAGACGAATGGTTTCTCCCAAGTAGAATAGCAAGAAGCTCAGTCGAAGGTGCAGAAATAGAGAGATGTGGTTGGTGAGATGCGTAGGGTTCTAGGAAAAGATTATCCTCGGTAATGGTTAAGACAACATCGACTGGGCAATCCGTCATCCGAATACGAATAGGCTTGGCGTAAAGCGCGTGCCAACATTCGGACTGCACTTTCTTGTGATGATAGAAGGTATTCAAAATAGGGTTGGCAAAGTCAAGTAGAATTTTCATGGAAGTTTATAGGCCGTATGGATAGCAACGATACCTGAGAGGATAGTGCGAACGTTACAGAGCGCAAAGGATGCATCAGCCAATAGTTGTAAAACGGCATTTGGGTTAGGGTGTTTTGAGATAGAGTCAATTAAGT
Source organism: uncultured Coxiella sp. (assembly GCA_964008345.1). Classification (GTDB taxonomy): domain Bacteria; phylum Pseudomonadota; class Gammaproteobacteria; order Comchoanobacterales; family Comchoanobacteraceae; genus CACBGS01. The sequence continues at coordinate 6,844 of CAXGBK010000155.1, read as the reverse complement.
ATTCATAATCTTCGGGGTTGGCGTTAAGGGTATGGCACATGGCTGGAATAATATGCTGGCTATGCAGATGGTATGCGGCCTGTACTAAAGAGGAGGTAGGGTGTGAGAATTCTAGGATTAAAAGTTGTCCTCCGGGTTTAAGAACACGGTATATTTCAGCTAGAGCTTTAGACTTATCAGCAAAGTTGCGAAAGCCAAATGCCGTGACAACACCGGAAAAAGAATTTTTTGCAAAAGGAAGTTGTTCTGCGTAGCAGTGACAATACGTAAGGCGCTTATAAATACCTAAGTCGAGCATAGCATCGCGACCCTTTTGCAACATTTCTGGATTGGGGTCAGCAGCTGTAATACGAATGTTTTCCCCATATTTTTTATGAAGGTAATAAGTGATATCACAGGTTCCTGCAGCTAAATCTAAAACATGGTCGTCCATCTTGAGCTGGGTATAGTCAACAGCAAGCGCTTTCCACTGGTAGTGTAGCCCAAGTGACATGCAGTCATTCATGAGATCATATTGTGCTGATGCAGAGCTAAATATAGATTGCACCGCGGCGTGTTTAGATTGCGTCATTCCCGATAAGTTTTAACATCGTAATGATATCATAATTTATTATCTATACGCAGGCAAGTTTATATAATCGCAAAAGAAAAGGAGCTTGCGCTCCCTTTCTTTGTAAAATGTAAAACGGTTCGTTAATTAATATGCCGCTTTTAAGCAGCTTTAGCTGAAGTTTTTTTTGCCTCTTGGGTTGTGTTTTTCTTTCCGAAAAGCCGTGCAAAAACACTTCTTTTGTCACCGGCTTTTTTGGCGGTACCGGCAACTTGTGCACTCGCCTTAGATGGTGCCTGAGCAGCGGAATTGATCTTGAGGTTATTGGATCCAAAAATCAAAGTATAAACATCATCCGTTGCCTCAACAAGTAGTTTTGAGCAAATAACAAGTCCTGAAGAAATACCAAGACCCAATACATAAACCGCAGGCATTTGCAATGCTAGGGGTACGCCAAGCGTTCCTAACATAGCCTGAATACCGTCTGGCCATAATGTATTCACATACTGCTGATAAGCTTGACCAAAAACGGCAAAAAAGCTCATTGTATAGATGAAAAGATTGGCTTTCCAGCTCTTCCTCGGATGTTCAGTTTGGTGCTTAGCAGAATTGGCAACATCACTCAGCATAGAGGCACTCATAATAAACGTTACAGCGGCCGATACCAAACCAAATACTTTCGCGCTTAATGGTGCTGCCGCAATGGAAATATTTTCCATATTAAGCAGCGGCATGGTCCCGGATGCAGCACGTTTGGTGAAATATCGGTATAGACTTTGACCCAGCATATAGCCTCGCACGCCTGCGATAAAGTTAAAGAGAGAAGACCCAAGCGAGAAGAATCCGGTAACAACATTCTTTTTCCAGTCCTGCATATTGGTTAGCCATGACCACATGTGATCACCACGGGTTTTTGTTTTTTCTTTAGCATCGCGAATGCTTTTGCTAAGAGGGCTGTCAAAGTACTCAGGATCTAAATATCTTGAAAACAATTTCTTCGTTACCTTCTTAAAACTGATCGCAGTCATGCTTAATGCACAGAAAGCACCACCCGCAAAGGACAGGGCAAATGCCGAAAGTAGCCAGCTGGATGCTGCTGCAGAGTAAACGCCTGTAGCGGGTAAGAAAAACGCGTTAATAGCTGTCATAAAACCGAGTGCAACACCAATAGAATTAACAAGAAAGGCATTGATATTACTGAGAGAAGGCACTAGTGCGTTTTTGATGATCCATCCAACATAAGAGAACTTATCGGTCTTATTACCTAGTGGCTTTGCATCGGGATAATCTAGTAACATAAATTCTGAATACACTTGTCGGTGTTGTTCAATGGCCTCTGCGTATTTTTCAGAAAGCATCTTGTCGATAACGTTCTGGGCCATTTGCATCTCATCAGGACTAGACGGTCTCGCTTTCATTTCATACGCTTTTCTTGCATTACTCAACCGGGTATGTGTCTTGATAAAAGTGTTTTCAATGACCTTATTGTACTTTTCGATTGCTTCCTTATTTTGGGTTTGGGATGTTTGATCGGTGCTGATTAGTTGCTGTTCTAAATCATCCATTAGTGCGCGAGGGTTGTTGTTGGCGATAACTTGCTGGTAGCAAGCGTCCAGTAATTTCCTTGATAGTGCTATTTGCTCAGCATTCATATTCATACTATCTAGGTTGAATGCATCGCTTTTCTTACCAGTCCCTAAAGCCTCATCAAAGTAAGAGACGATGGCCATTAAATTTTGAACCTCACGGCTTAATTGGGTGTTGTTGGTGTAATCCATACGAGGCAGCATATCTTTTTTTACCACTGTTGGGACGATACTATCTTGTTTTTTCTGGATTTGATCCCCAATGTATTCAGCATGGCCTAACTCCACTTCTTGGTAGTCGCGGATGACCGCTTCTTTCAGTCTTTCATTAAAATATCTTCTTAGTAATCGCGTCTCCTCTGTAGGTGATAACTTGAACCACTTAAGCGCATTTCTTAGCTCCTGATATTCATTTGCTAATCCGCTACCTATTGGATTTTTTGTTCGATCGTAATAGTCTTTCGCTGACTTGATAGAAGGTTTCACGTAGGCGACAGCCCAAGCAATCGTCCCAAAAATCATACTCGGAATGACAAAAATATTTCTAAAAGGTAACATCCACGGGGCAGGATTCGTAGAACTAACTAATTTAAATGCACCATAGACTGCGCCCGCACCAAAAGCTATACCCGAAGAGAGCGACAAACAGAAATAGAAGGCTTGCGTGGCCCGCATACGTAGTCTTTGCGATAAGCTGAGTTTTTGCTTGAAAGTAATGGTAGGCGTTTCATTTATCTGTCCAGATTTTGGCATATTAGCTCCTCATTTTATAGTAACATAACCAATCCTAGCAAACGCAGCTTGGCATTGCAAGCAAATAGCCACTATGTGTTTTTAGGAAATGATCGTAAGCTTAAGGATCGCTTTATGCTCGTCGATATGTATTTCTGTAGTGTCATCCAAGCCAACTGTTTCAAATGTCCAATCCAGACAGAGTGTTTCGTGCTGTATCATATCTAGATGGGGTGTAAGGATACCTCTAAAGGCATCTGAGCACTCAATGGATATTTTAATACGGTTTTGCACCTCAAAATCCAGACTTTTCCGAAGTTTTTGGATGCGATTTACCATTTCTCTAGCCATGCCTTCTGCCAGAAGCATGGTGTTTAGTTCTGTATCAAGTGCAATCGTAACATAGCGATTAGACACAGCTTTGCTCGTAGGAAGGGGCTCGCGGTAAATAAGGATATCATCCTCAGAAAGGGTGTGTTCAAGTAGGGTCATCTGTCCTGATGATTCGTAGTCTTTCAAAGCATTAGATGGTAGTGCTGCTAGAGCTTGCTGTAATTTTGGGAAATCCTTACCAAGTTGTTTACCAAGTTTAGGGGCGTTTAGTTTTGCGTAGAAGCGAATATATCGAAGTTCGTCTTTATCATTCGCAATATTTTTGACGTTCAGCTCACGTTGTATAATCGGAAAAAGTGGTTCAAGAGCGCTTAATATTGCCGTGTCACTGTGGATAATGGTTAATTGATTGAGGGGTGTTTTAATTTTAATCTTTTGATCATTGCGTTGTTGCCGGCCTAGGATCAGGATAGCTTGCATGGTTTGAACGGCTTCTTCAAGCGGCTTTTTGATCAGGTGTTGCTTAGCCTCTGGGTACTGGTGCATATGTACAGATAGCAAGTTGCAGTTGGGATCCTGAAACGACGCTTTGATTTTTTGGTATAGATTCTCGCTCATAAAGGGCGTGAAGGGTGCCATCGTTTTACTCAGCTCTACGAGTACCGTGTAGAGACACCGATAAGCAGATTTTTTATCTTCAGATAGACCTTCTTCCCAGAATCGCTTACGGTTAAGGCGTATGTAGGTGTTGGTTAGATCATCTAAAAAGTCACAGCAGCCACTGACGATACCGTGGAGGTTATAGTTTTGCATGTGTTGATTGATATGATCCAGGAGCGATTGCAGTCGAGATAGTATCCACTGATCTAGAATGTGATCAAACGTCCCTTTGGTATGGTCACTGGGCTGCCAGTTATCAATGGTGGCATAGGTAGAAAAGAATTTATAGGCGTTAAACCATGGTATAAGAACGCGTCTAGACATCTCTTTTACCCCATTATCACAAAAACGTTGCTCTTCTGCACGAACAAGATTGGACTGGATTAAGTATAGTCTTAGTGCATCAGCGCCATGTGTTTCGAGCAGTTCATCAGGTGGGGTAAAGTTTTTTAGACTTTTAGACATTTTTTTACCATCAGCTGCAAGTATTAGACCATTAACGGTCGCATGCTTAAATGCAGGCTGATCAAATAAACAAGTGGCCATAACTGTGAGGGTATAAAACCAGCCGCGCGTTTGATCGATTCCTTCTGATATAAAATCGGCAGGAAACATTTTCTCAAAGGCTTCTTTATTTTCAAAAGGGTAATGCATTTGGGCAAAAGGCATCGAACCAGACTCAAACCAGCAGTCTAATACTTCAGAAATACGTCGATAAACACCTGGTTCGCCATCAATCGTGAACGTGAGGGCATCAACGTGGTCGCGGTGTAGATCGGCGATGGGTTTCCCTGTGAGCTTTTCGAGTGTGGCAACACAATCCACGCAATGGGTGTTTTTTGTGGTATCGTTGATCCAGATGGGGATAGGCGTACCCCAGTAGCGGCTCCGTGAGATGGCCCAGTCTTTTGCATTTGCAAGCCATTTACCGAACCGTCCTGACTTAATATGTGCAGGAAGCCAGCTTATGTCTTCGCTGTTTTTTAGCAACCGTTCTTTTATTTTAGCAATATTAACAAACCAAGAGGGCATGGTCCGGTAAATGAGAGGGGTGTCTGAGCGGGGACAGAATGGATAATTATGAACGATAACATCTTGGTGATAGATTTTGTCTTGTGTTTTTAGTAGCTGGATGATTTTTTTATCGGCATCTTTTAAGTATACACCCTGGAGATCAGGTGCAATACCATCAAAGCACCCTGCCATATCAAGAGGACAAACAGGTGTAATACCTTGGTTTGAGCAGACACGAAAATCGTCTTCACCGTGTCCTGGAGCCATATGTACAATCCCTGTGCCATCGGTGGTGGTCACGTAGTCATCAAGGAGGACTTTAAAGGCTTTGCCTTTTTCATGATCTTGATAATAAGGGAATAGTGGCTCATAGCTATGCCCAACAAGGTCTTCGGCAGTCAATTCATTAACAATATCAAGCTGCTCATGCTGATGCAGAAGAGGGAGACAGGCTTTTGCGATAATGATGTGGCGATCGTATTCTGCTTGATACACTTTTACGTACGTGTAAGGACCGACACAAACCGCTAAGTTGGCTGGAAGTGTCCAAGGTGTTGTTGTCCAAATGGCTAGGTAGGCATCATGACCAGGGCAATAGATAAGAACCGTTATAGCTGGGTTTTGCACACTTTTGTAATTCGAGCTAGCTTCAAAGTTGGATAAACTGGTCTGTAATTTTGTTGAGTAAGGCATAACTTTTACGCCGTGATAGATCAGGTCTTTTTTCCATAATTCTGAGAAAGCCCACCAAACAGACTCCATAAAAGGGGTGTCCATGGTTTTGTAGCATTGGTCAAAGTCTACCCAACGACCAATCCGTTTAATGGTATGCTGCCACTGGTTACTATAACGATCGACAATGCCTCGGCAGACATCGTTGTATCCGGATAAGCCAAGTTTGTTAACAGCCTCTTGTGTCGATAAGCCCAAGTCTTTATCAACAGCGTATTCAACAGGAATACCATGGCAGTCCCATCCAAAATGCCTTGGGACAAAGTAGCCTTTCATTTCATAATAGCGCGGCACAATATCTTTAACCGTAGAGGCTAGTAAGTGACCATGATGCGGTAGACCTGTGGCAAACGGAGGACCATCATAATACCAGTAATTGGGGTAATCAGCATGCTGCTTTTGGATGGTTTCAAATACTCGGTTTTCCTGCCAAAACTTCAAGATAGCAAGTTCTTGTTGCGCAAAAGCGTCTTCATTTTTCGTTTGCGTGCCTACCGCTACGGATGTCATCAGCGTAATCCTTGGTTATCATGTAATGAAACAATCGCCAATTATAAATGAAACCGTCAACTAAAACAACAATACACGAAGCAGAGCAATAAAATGGTTGACTAATGTTTCCGCCTAGCGGTATTTTTATTGCTAGGTTCGCTTGGAGTTTCTTTTTTGCTTACTGTCCGCCTTTGCTCAGCCCAGAGGTATTTTTATTGCTATGTTCGCTTGGAGTTTCTTTTTCGCTTACTGTCTTCTTCCTGTTCATAGCACTGGCCAAAAAATCACCCGCCTTTGCTTGGAGCAATTCAGTAGTAGTGGGGCTTTTTTTGGGTGGGGTTTTGTTTTGATAACTCGAGGGTAGCGCTCGTCCATTTTTATCCAAATTTTTGTTTATTACATCGCTAAAATTTTTTCGAGGCCCCTTTTGCGGTGGCACATAATTATCTCTTCTTCCGCTCAGGTCTTTAATCATTTTGTTAGTATCAGCTTGTTTTTTCTTTTCAGCTTCCATTTCAGCCACTTGAGCCTTTAGTTTATCATAATATTTCTTCATACTTATGTACACCACGTAATTCTTGACTTATATTATAGCACAGAAATGGAAAAAATCAGTTTTTAATATCATTTTTCAATAATATAATAGTTTTATAGAAACGGTGCTCGCAGCCTCTATTGTTGTTGAATTAGCTAGTCTGTAATTTTGTTGAGTAAGGCATAACTTTTACGCCGTGATAGATCAGGT
>CAXGBK010000154.1:0-16280 GCA_964008345.1 uncultured Coxiella sp. | reverse complement strand
CGAGAAGATGGTTATAGGATCTTTCGCAGCTAATCACCCCTTTTGTTCTTTTTTTAATAGAAAAATATCAGATATACTTACTTTACACGCTATCAAAAATCATGCTATTCAGACCCCAGGCCTTCTCGATTCTTGCATTATTGGACCTGCCCGCTCACACACTTTCCTGGGAAACAAAGCTTATCACTACGCCCAGATAATGAAAAAATATATAAAACACGCTAAAACAATTGTTTTTGAAGAATCCAGCGGCTATGTTCGGGTTTATGGATGTGGGGGTAATATTAGTGTATTTCTTCAGGCCAAGGACCTTGCCTCTCTATTCGTGAGCAGCAAACAATTAAGATTCAGGCCATTAAGAAGCATGGCCATGGTACCAGTGCAACGTCTACCAATTTGTGACGAGTCAAGAGAAGAAGAAAACCACAACCCAGATTTTGGTACGATAGCCAAACCAGCTTTGTCGTAGCAATGGTTGACTAGGGTAGACCGTGTGCCACAAGTAAGACTATACTAGCGATAAAGAAGGTTATCCCTACAAAGTCATCCAGCTCAAGCCGTGTTGTATTATAAATAACCGCCGCAACTTGTTTGGTATTTTTATTATTCTTAGTGATCCGTATATAATGATTTTTCTGCAAGACGCTGTTTTTTAGTAGGGGACTACTGCTTCAAATGCTACCTTTGTTCATACAAATGTACCCATCAGCGACTACTAAGGCAACTCTATTTCTGCCTCTCGTTGCGGTTCTTGGACCGGCTCTTCTTGCTGAGGGCTGAACGCGGTCTTCATCTCCTGTACTAAAAGCCCTATCTTACTGGCTAAGTTACTATTAGTCAGCACAGCGTAATAGGGGTACGTGGCACCTCCTAGTACAAAATCATCTGGTGTTAAACGTACATCAAACTTATAGGTGCTCCCATTCTTTGTTATAAAACGATATTTTTCTAGCATATCAAAGAACTTTTGGGATGGCTTTTCAATACCACTTGGTACATGCTCAGCCGCAATACGATCCATAGCCGTAATTAAGTTTTGGTTTAGCATCATTTCCAGGTTTAGTGATCGGTCTTTTATTTGTTCTGTGGCTTGATGCTGACTTGATCCTTGCTGTTTGGCTCTTGATAGTAACTTGTGCTGATGTTGTTGTGCATGCAAGTAGATGCTCAGTTCATCACCTTTAGAACTCAGTTGGAGCTTATTTTGTAACGCAATTGGAAACGATAATACTTTTTTTCGTAACTTTGACTCGATTTCGTGCAGAGGATTTTTGGTTGTTGTGTGTGCGATGGGGTTATTATATGTATACTGTTTTTCTGCTACGTGACTATCGACTTCATCATAGTGAATGATGGCATCCATCCCTAACTCTAACAGAAAGGCTATGAGATTATAGGTATCTTTATGGTTGGTAGATATCCCAAGATCGTATTTGATATTAACTGGTAGAAACTGTGATAACGAGTCTAGTATCGCTATAAACGCTTTGTTTTCTTTCGTCATTAGCGTCTTTTCAGAGGGTGCTAGTTTCTGCGCAGAAGAAGACTCCGATACTGACGTGGTTCCTTTGGTCTCAGGAGTCCGGGAGATGGTGGTGTGCATTTTGATCGCTGCATGTGATTTGCCATCATGTAAGGTTTGTGTTGTGTCTGTGGATGCTTTGATATGCAACTGTTGGTCATACAGTTTTGGAAATGCATACGTTTGATGCATGCTGTCATGATGCTTCCAGTCATACCCCCTTTTGTGATAATGCAGTGTGCTATTGATTTTTCTGTCCTTTATATTCAATCGCATTTGTTTTAATATTTTTGGGTCATCTTTATTGATAAATAAGGGCAGATTATCGATATCTGGTGCATCAAGGACGAATTCTGAAGAGATGAGTTTACCTTGATAGTCTTGTGTAATCGTGTAGCTGGCTTGTTGTAGCGTCTCGGTGCTGTATTTGTATAATCGTAGCAGATAATCAACCGATTCTTTTTGTTTGGTTATGTTGATGATCGTCTTGGTCAAACTGTCCGATAGTGCGGGTAGTTTAATAATACGCACGTGCGATGTTATATCACGCGAAAATGAGGAATCGATCGCAATTGTGAGAAAGATGTGTTTTCTTTTTATACCAGAAATGGCACCTGCGCGATTTAGGCTATCTTGGTACGCCTGTTTGGCGACAGACGCACAATCTGGAGCGACGAAGCCAAAACCTAAGTAACGTGTTACGTTTTCATTCTTGTGTTGATTTTTAGTCGGTGATGCCTCTTGACTATTGGGTTTCAGTCGAATGGCTTGATCCTTTTTTGGTGCGCTGTTTAAGCTTAGCGATATCTGCTGTTTGGCCGAAGGCGTCTTCCATACTGGCCATAATGTTGTATGCTGAAATACACCATACTCACCGACACTAAGTGTGTATCCTGTCTGGGTCTTACTGACTGTAAATCCGGCTGCAGTTAGTGTACGAATCATCGCTTGATTGGTCTCTGGAAATAGCATCTCCCACTGTTGCTCTCGGTAAGCTGTTGTGTAAAACCATCCTTGAGAAATACTGCTGTTGAGGGTCTTTACTGTTGGCATCTTAATGCCGCCCTTATTGGTAAATGTGTAGAAAATGTGTGACAGCTGTTTGAATTTTTCTTGCAATGCATGGTTTTCACTGAGCTTCTGGTAGAGCGGGTCGTTTTTTCTATAGTAAAAATCCAGCCGTGAACCGATTGGACTCGTGTAGAGATCTTCAATATAAGGGCGTAATAAAAACCCTGATATGAGCGGGGTTAGCCCAATACCGGCCCCGATACATAGACTAACGATAGCTATTCCTTTGGTAAGATATGAATAGATGGGGGTTGTTTTTCGATTATTCATAGAATAGCCTTATTTATATCGTGCTTATGAAATTATCATAAAAGCGCTTTGCTGCATAGGTTATCGACGGCAGATAGTCCGATAGACCTTATCATAAGATTAATAATGTCTTCTTGTTTACCTGATTGTGCAACTGTTGACTTACTTACGTTCAATATTTTTTATTATATCTTGTTACCCACAGTAAAGTTTTCGCCTAGCCTTTCTTATCCTATCGGCTGTTTTCTAACCTCATTCATCTCTGTGGTTATCGCGGTATCTCTTTTTTGTACCCGTAAAAACCTAACATTAACACGTCTATTATCGACGACACATGGTTACACGCAATAAACCGCATGCCTTTTTTCAAAGTGTATGCGGTTTACGACGACTTTTTCTCTGCCTCGATAGAGCCTTTTAGTAGAATCTATGTTTTTCCCCTAGGCGGCCGGTTTCTGTACAGAGGAGTCCATCCTTGCGCAATACCAAATGACCATCCCAAATGCTATTTTGTTAATGAAATCTGCTATGTTATAGATAATATTTAATGTTGCCATGTCTGGCTCGTTCATTGTGTAACCGTATACATAGCCGACAGGGTAGATAGCCCATCCAACCGTCACGATGAGTCTTAAGGCTGAAAAAGCAAGTTTTGTCGATGCACTTTGGAGGTTTTGACTTATCTTTGACGCTTCGCCTAAGAAAATTTCATAAAGGATGATCAGCCAGCCTGCCATACCTAGACCGAAAAAGATCATGACATCCCCTAGCCCTGTTTCTCCAATGTAACCAAATACAAGCATAGCGATACTCGCTATTAGTAGGCGCCAGAACAGGTACAAGGAGACTATCTGGTTTGCTGATAGAATTAGGTAGAACTCAATAATCTGAAGAGGGACCGTTATGAACCAGTCGATGTAGCGGTAGGTTACAGGTGAGCTCGAACTCGTGATCCACAGATCTCGCATGTATAAATAGTGCACGAACGCAACAAGGGTGACATTGATCATCACGGTAAGCGACAAACGCCATTTGGGTAACACATCTTGACGCTCAAAAGCAAAAAAGACGGTCGCTGCCAATAAGGCCATGCTTGTAATAAAAAAAGAAATACCTACAAAATCATCAACCGCAAGTAGTGTTGTCTCCATGTCGCTACCAATATTAAACCTTCCTTATATTACTACTATCTGCGTGGTCTCTCAACCATTATTGAAATTTATTTCAACTATTTCATGACCACTATAGATTCTTTGGAGAACCGGCGTTTTTATTCTTGCTCGTAATGCATCAAACGCTAAACTTCTGTATACCGATAAACTTGCACAACGTCTGGATGCTCATGATGTAGCCTGTAAATGCTATACATGCAGATAATATTGTAAACAAAGAGTAGCGGTAGTACGACATCCACACTTTGTACAGAGCCGCCCATTGTGTTACTTATTTCAGCAAAAACAAAACTGATTGCCGGGGAAATTGTTGCCGACAAAATCATCCCAAAGCAAACGAATGACTTGTAGGTTGCAAGAGATAACTTTCCGTGGGTTTTGCTAACGTATGAAAAAATCATAAGCTTTGCACTGGAGAAAAAACCAACGAGGCCGAATGCCAATCCTAAAAAGAATAACGTTTGGCTATATGCGGTAAGAATGATCATCCCCATGGTTCCACTTGCACCGATAGCCAGCGCTCTTTTCTCACCACCAACAAAAGATAATACAGCTGGCCATATCAATGACCCTAGTAAAACCCCTATGTACAGTGCTGCGCAGACCATGGCTGCGTGATCTGGCGTTAACCCTTTAAGATGAATAAGATAGGGCTTACCGTATATGGCTCCAAGCAAGGTATTTGTCACGTATAAGCAAGATGCGGTAAAGGCACAAAACCACGCACGTTTTTCACAAAGAATACCTATTAAACTATGAAGAAATGCGCCTTTGTCACCTTCTTTTTTTTCAGTCGGCAGCTGTTTAGCTTCTGGATTATTACGTAACATCCAAGATGCCGTCACTATGAGCAACACAACGCCAAATAGCACACCCCACGACAGCGTTTCTCGCCATGTTGAAAAACTAATAAACCATGATCCTACCACCTGAGAAATCATACCGCCTATTGATCCAAAAGCGCAAATTACACCTGTCGCTTTTGGCATAGATTCTTGCGTGCACCAAGCGCGGGTCCACACCAGACAGCTTATATAGGTAAAGGAAGCAAAAGCCCCCATGGAAAACCTTGACAACAAAAGCCACTCAAACGAGGGCGCGATTACCAAAAGCTTCAGCATGGCAATTAAGCCAAATGTTGAAAATAACAAAATATTTCTGGGACCCTGTCTGTCAATCCAATAACCCACCCACGGATACATAACCAGCATCCCCGTATGATAGCTCATAGACAACAATGCCATAGCCTGCTCACCCAACATAAAGCTTTGGTGTAAAGGGACGTAAAGGCTGTTGTACAGTGACATCTGTGCGTACTCATAAGCGTACAGTGAAGCCGCTAAAAAAACGGCAATCCAAACCTGGTTTTGTGCAACATTACAACGATTTGTCATAAATTACCTTGATTTTTTTATTAGTAGTCATTTTATCATAATAATAATTAAAATACCAGCATAGTGTGCTGGCACGATCTAATTGTTACATACGAAACGCACTAAATTTGTAAAACTTATCTTGATTAACGCATGATACGGTGTTATAATTTAAAAATTAATGAAATATCTAAAGCGCGATCTGCTATCATGGAAGCTACAATACTTGATTTTGATGAGACATCATTTGAAGAAACGGTTATTCAAGGGGACGGTTTAGTTCTTGTGGATTTCTGGGCTCCTTGGTGTGGCCCCTGTAAGCAACTTGAACCTGTCGTCCGAGACATTGCTGCAATGTTTTCAGACAGGCTAACCGTTGGCAAAGTTAACATCGACGTTACACCTTCCCTGGCACAAAAGTTCGGCGTTAGAGGTATCCCAAGTTTACTACTATTTCAAAAAGGAGAATTGGTAGGAACTCAGGTTGGCCTTGTTACAAAGGAAAAGTTGCGCGAGTTTGTACTGCAAGCCGCGACATAGAACACTGTACTTTTATACAAACCAACCCTTTTTAAAAACACAGGAGGCATATGTATGTCGGTTAATCTTAATGAACTTAAAAATACAGAAATAAAAAAGCTGCACGCGCTTGCAGCTGAAATGAACCTTGACAACACCTCTAATATGAAGCGACAAGACTTGGTTTTTAATGTAGTCAAACGCTTAGCGCAGAAAGGCAGCCCCTTGCACGGAGAAGGCTCCCTTGAGATCATGCAAGACGGGGGATATGGATTCCTCAGGTCCTCAGCAAGCTCATACCTCTCCGGCGCCGATGACATTTACGTCGCCCCGAACCAAATCCGCAAGAACAATCTTCGAACCGGGGATACCGTTCGAGGTACCGTTCGACCACCAGAAAAAGGTGAGCGCTACTTTGCCCTGGTTCAAATTGAAACCATTAACGATCAACCACCTGAAAAGAACAAAAACAAAATACTTTATCGAGACCTAACTGCGGAATTTCCAAATGAATGGCTAAGACTACAAAGAGGTAATGGCACCACGGAAGATATCAGCTCCCGCGTCATCGACCTAACCGCCCCTATTGGAAAAGGGCAGAGATCTTTAATTGTTGCCCCGCCAAAGACCGGGAAAACCATGCTACTTCAAAGCATTGCACACTCCATAACAGCCAACAACCCTGAGTGCAAATTAATAGTGTTAATGATCGATGAAAGACCAGAAGAAGTTACGGAGATGAGACGATCGGTTCGCGGAGAAGTTGTTGCAAGCACCTTTGATGAGCCACATGCACGCCATGTACAAGTTGCGGAAATGGTCGTTGCTAAGGCAAAACGAATGACCGAGCATAAGCAAGATGTCGTCATACTGCTCGACTCTATTACCCGCCTAGCACGCGCATACAATACCATCACGCCCAGCTCAGGTAAAGTGCTGACCGGTGGTGTCGACGCCAATGCGCTGCAAAGACCGAAACGGTTATTCGGAGCAGCTAGAAATCTTTCAGAAGGCGGCAGCCTTACCATCATTGCCACAGCCCTAATTGATACCGGATCGCGTATGGATGACTTTATTTACGAGGAATTCAAAGGAACAGGGAATAATGAAATACAATTAGGGAGGAACTTAGCACAAAAAAGAATCTACCCTGCCATCAATATCGACATGTCTGGCACGAGAAGGGACGACCTTATTGTCCCACCGGACGAAATAAGCCGTCACTGGGTGCTGAGAAAATACCTGCAAACCATGGATCAAGTCGCCGGTATGGAGTTTCTGATTAACCGCCTCAAAAAAAGCAAAACCAATGAAGAATTTTTTGAGTCGATGAAATCCGGGTAACCTTATCCTCTAAAAAAAACACATCACCCTCCAGGGTTAACACCTCAACATGGCAACCACGGAGCGCAAACATAGATTAAGCATCAGCGACTGTATTCTGTTTACTTTGTCGGCTTTGGATCATCCAGCTACTGGCACCCCAACCTTTCAAGCAAATACCCCTATCTTGTCTTTAATGTGGCCCTACCTTACGTCGATTCTTAACAATGCTGTGCATCACAGGCAAGGCAATGTACTTACAATCATCCCTGCCATCGACGTTAAACACATTGACAAGGTTAGGACGGAAATCTCAAGCTGCCTAGACACATTCCCAGATGAGAAAAAGGACTTATATGAACCCTTTAATCAAAAGGCTACCGGCGAGAAATGGGATAGCAGCACCCATCCAGAACAGAACGAGAAACAAAAATCTGCATTCTCTGATTATTTTCAGGAACAACAATCGAATATCAAGGCACTCTCGAAAGGTTTTTCAAAATATCCACAAATAGATAAAATCCAAGACAACCTCATGAAAAAGAATATGGAAACAACGATTTGTCTGGAAGAATATTCAGCGCTCTTTATGGAGGAAGTAAAAAAGATCGACCGCAACCTTTTTGAATAACTCAAAAAAACGCAGGCAAGCATATCTTCTGTTTAAGAGAACATCACAGACAATACATAGGCAGCCTATATTATTAGCGCACAACGTTAGACAACGACTTCTGGCTCGCCTTGCTTCTCAATTCTTGCCATTAGCTGCTTTAGCTCATCTTCCGTTTGGTAGGAAAAACTAACAACACCGCCTTCTTTGCCCCTGGGCTTGACTTGCACCTTAGCACCGAAAAATCTAGACATAAGTTGCTTTAAGCTACTAACATCCCTGTTTTCGCTAAAAACACGCGCCGTTTTTTGAACCTTACTTTGTGTTTGCTGGATACCTCTAACCATCTCCTCTACCTCTCTAACGGGTAGCTGCCTTTCCATAATTTTTTTCGCCAAGTCTAATTGATCGCCACTGGGTAAACTAAGCAAGCATCGCGCATGCCCCATCTCTATTAACCCTTCAATCAACAGCTTCTTCACGTCGTCATTAAGCTGTAATAACCTAATAAGGTTGGATACTGCCGCGCGTGACTTACCAACAACACCGCCTACCTCTGCATGTGTCATACCATATTTGCTGGCGAGCGACTGCAACGATTCAGCCAGTTCAAGCACGTTGAGATCCTGCCTCTGTATGTTTTCAATAACCGCAAGAACCAAGCAAGCCTGATCGGATATATTTTTAACGATTGCAGGCACACTTTTCATACCAATTGACTGACAGGCCCGCAGCCTTCTTTCCCCAGCAATCAATTCATACCCACCAGATTTCCCAGCCCTAACCACAATCGGTTGCAATAAACCCTGTGCCTTTATTGAGTCAGCTAGCTGCTTAAGCGCAGTGGCCGAAAAATGCTTTCGTGGTTGATAAGGGTTTGGCGTCACCATATCTACGTTCAAGAACTTCGCCTTAAGACGATCCTCACTACCGCTACTATCCTGTATACTACTGAGCAAATCTCCAATACCGAGCTCGTCTAGCCCACGCCCTAGCGCTCTCCTCTTATCCTGCATGCTCTGCCTCTCCTAAAAGTGTTCTTGTCCCACCTAACCCTGTTTGCTGTCTACGCATGATTTCTGCGGCAAGCGCCAAGTACGCTGCGGCTCCTAAGCTCCGTTTGTCGTAGGAAACAATCGGCATCCCGTGGCTTGGTGCTTCTGCCAGGCGCACATTTCTTGGAATGACCGTTTGATAGACCTTGCTCCCAAAACTACCCACCAGTTGATCTGAAACCTGTCTGGTAAGCAAATTGCGACCATCAAACATGGTTCGTAAAAGACCATCAATTTTAATACTAGTATCAAGGTTGATCTTCAATGCTTCAATGGTCTTTAGTAACTTTGCAAGCCCCTCTAACGCCAAGTACTCGCACTGAACGGGAATGATAGCAGATTGTGATGCCACCAAGGCATTGATGGTCATAATGTTCAGGGCAGGGGGGCAATCAATTAAGATGTAATGATAACTTTGACTGACACTGTCCAGGTGCTGCTTCAACACGTATTCTTTTCGATCTTGACTGATCAAGTCAAACTCTGCCGCTGTTAGCCTGTGGTTACTCGGTAATATATCAAACCCATGCTCTGTTTGGCTAATGGCATCCTCGATTGCACTTTTGCCAAGCAAGACCTCTGATAAAGTTGCCTGATTTTGGTCCACCGATGAACCAGCTGCAACCGTCGCATTGCACTGCGAGTCGAGATCTATGAGCAACACCCTTGTTCTCATAGCAGCAAAGGAAGCTGCCAGGCTAACCGCTGTTGTGGTTTTTCCTACGCCACCTTTTTGGTTAGTTACAGCAAAAACAACCATATAGTTCCAAAAAACTTCGTAAGTTTAGTTTAGCGAATATTCTGTTCAAGGTCTAGGCTTTAGAGATAATTACTAACTTTAGCATGAGCTTTTTCGACGCTACGGGTAATGTATGCACACTACACCGCTCAATTTGCTTGTATTTTTGGAGGCTGGCTTCAGATTGAATGCTGAGCAAAGGCGCTCCTTGATCCAGCCAATCTTTAGTAAGAACACGCTGCTGATTTATCTTGCAGCTCCCTCTCGTTAGTAGGGCATCCACAGACTTGTCCACAGGCATTGTGGAGAAGTCTGTGGCTAAGACCTTAGTATTTTTCAGCGCCAATTTGTGCACAATATACCTTAGAAAACTGCATTTTCTAGGACTTTTTTCTACCAGTCTAAATTCTTTTTCTGGGTTCGTTATCGCACAGACAATTCCAGGAAAGCCACCACCACTACCCAAATCAATCAAAACCTTGTAATCCACCAGGTATTTATTCAACCCTAAGGAAGGAAGAAGCAAAATATCAACTTGCTCTTTTTTCTCTTTCACAGCGGTTAGATTATGCACCTGACCCCATGCCTCCAAACAAGATAAATAGGTATCCAACTGCTCAACAAAACCGTCCTCCAAATTTATAGAATGCTTTTGACAAACATGCTTAATATAGGCTTTGATAGTCACCATTTTCATGATCCTCCTTTTGGTTTAGATGCTGCTTGAAAGCGCCCGTTTTCCAGCACAAGAAGCCCGTACTGCACGCCACCAGATCTTGCATACTTATACGTCTTCATCCCACCTATTTCTGGCCACCGACTACCCCGGCCGATTTCAATGTAGAGTAAAGAATCTTGATGCATGACCTGGTTGTCTACGATCCAATCTAAGTAGACAGATGCCTGTTTTTGATGAAAGGGAGGATCCATAAAAACCACATCAAAGGGCTTCTCTATCGGTTTGGGTAATGGGTCTGGGAAAGACCATTCCCAAGCATTAAGGCTTTTATCCACACCGGTAAAAACATCGATATTTCTCTGAATAGCCACAACAGCCGTAGCATGCCGCTCTAAGAACGTTACCGCTTGCGCTCCTTGCGATGCCGCTTCAAAGCCTAAAACGCCCGTTCCTGCAAAAACATCAAGGCATATGGCCCCACCAAGAACAGGACGTAACCAATTAAACAGCGTTTTCCGCACAATTGACTTGGTAGGCCTTAATGCCTCTATCTCAGCAACCTTTAGATATCGACCGCGCCATATACCGCTATCTATACGAACGGTTCCTGGCTTGCTACTGGGCATAATAATCTCCTTTTGTTTTAATTATACTACAACAAGGCGCTATTTGCTAAAAGTAGTATTCTAAGCTAGAATATACTCGCATTTTTCCTTTAAGAGCAAAGTTAATGATCTGGAACTATTTTAAAAAAACCAAAGAAGCCCCGTCAAAGGAAGTCGAAACCACGCTCTTTGGTCGACTCTACCAAGGACTTGCTAAAACCCGCAAACGCCTATCTTCCTCACTTCAATCTATTTTTGGGGCAAGCCACCTCGATGAAGCGTCGAAAGAGCAGCTACTAGATATCCTAATCTCCAGCGATGTTGGACCTGAGACCAGTGAACTTATTCTTACACGATTAGAGCAAGAGTTGCCGTCAGATAGCCACCCTGGCGTCATTCAGGACTGTCTTGAAAAAGCTTTACTCTCGATTCTTGAACCGGTTTCATCTGCACCTTACCTCCCGAAAGAACCCAGTGCGTGTATTTTACTTGTGGGGGTTAATGGCGTAGGAAAGACAACGACCATTGGTCGGTTGGCGCACTACCTAAAGCGCGAAAAGAAGACCGTTTACCTTGCTGCAGGAGATACATTCCGAGCAGCAGCATCTGAGCAGCTTACCACCTGGGCGGAACGCAACCATGTTCCGATCACAACCCAAACGCCAGGAGCCGATAGTGCAGCCGTCGTTTTTGATGCCTACCAGGCGTGTATTCGTGCACAGTGTGATGTCCTGTTGGCCGATACGGCTGGCCGACTGCATAACAAAGAACCTTTAATGAACGAACTGGCTAAAGTGTCTCGAACACTGGGAAAGATCAACCCAAGTGCCCCCCATGAAACCTGGCTGGTACTAGATGCAACCGTTGGGCAAAATGGTTTGGTTCAGGCTGAAAAATTTCACGAAGCACTGACTCTAACCGGCATTGTTTTAACCAAACTTGATGGTAGTGCAAAAGGGGGGATCGTTTTTGCCATTGCAGATCGTTTAAAACTCCCCATTCGTTTCCTTGGGGTAGGGGAGAAGGCAGAAGACTTACAGGCCTTTGACCCCCAGTCATTTGTGCGTGCTTTTTTAGATATAACCCCGGATAATAACAAGCAATAATACATTAGACGGACGGTGTTTGACCTGGCATAATGGGGATTATGTTTCATTTGCAAGCTCTCAGTTACACCAGTGAAAACCACACATTGATACTGCCTCGCATAGATGCGGTCATTCCACCGCAAGCGATTAGCTGGTTCCATGGGCGCTCAGGTAGCGGTTTAACAACGTTACTACGTATTCTGACGCAGCATATACGGCCTAGTACAGGAAGTTTGATTGTCCACTATGACAAACTGGGGCTTTCAGATCATGCCACCATACCGCAGTATCAGCAAGTGGTCGGGCAGGTTTATCCGCATGCGCCGCTTTTTCAAGAATGGCGTCTTTATGACAACCTAATGTTTCCCCTCGAAGTGCTTAATGAACCCTATCAGGAACGACATGAGAAAGTAGAAGGTATGATGCAACTTTTTGGATTAACACCCTATCAGCACACCACGATCAACCTGTGTCCAAAGGCGACCACACTGAAAACTATTTTAGCAAGAGCGCTGATATTGTCTCCTAAAATATTGATGATAGATCGCATACTGCTGTTGTTGGATGATGATGACAAGCAGAACCTCCTGCGTATTTTACACAAGCTGACATCACATGGTTTAACCGTTATCATTGCAGACCCATCACCTCCTGTGACACAACCCCCTGTTTGCGCCTTTGGAATACCAAGCCTATGAAGCGATTGCTACAGCCACAAATTACCGACCTTTTTTCTATTGTTCTATTAGCTATTATTAGTAAAATGATGCTGCCTGGCCTTCTTATGCTGCTAAAACACACTTCTATCCAACAACCGGAGAAGCTTGTTGTTTTTCTGCCCCTGAAACCGTTCTCCCCGCAAGTTAAAGCCTTTAACACACGGCTTACATCTATGCCAGATATTCAAGTAAAGCGCTTATCAAACAGCCAAGGTATTTTACCAAACGACATGCAGACATCCCTACGAGACGCCTTGCGCCAATCCCGCCTAGCTACTGATCTCCCTGACACAATCATCCTCTCTGGCAAGCGGTCAGAGCTTGATAAGTTTGCACAAACGATTAAGCCAAAAGACGGATTTAGCGCATACGCTCTACCGTCCCAAACGAATAATGCCGCACTTCCATCACTGATCCTATTTATCACCTGGGCTGTTGGGCTCGCTCTATGGCATGAGCGTATCACACGAAGGCTGCACCAAGGTTTTGTCATATTATTACAACTTACATTACCTTGGACGCGGTTGCTAATCTGGTATGGTCACCAACTGTTGCCGGTGTGGGGTATGCTGTTCCTGACACAACTGCTCATAGACGGACTTTTCTTGCCTGCATCTAACAGTTTTTTTTCTCGCTGCACCATGTACGTTACGCTTGATATTTTGTACATATTATTGACAACACCCTACTATTTATATAGAATAAAGCATAGTTACAAATGCTTTTAAAGAGCTGTTTTTTTATGAATAAAGGTTTGATTACAAATACCCACCAACTTGTTCCTGTCGGAAGCCTAGAGGCCTATATAAATTGGACACAGTCTATACCGGTTTTAAAACCGGAAGAGGAGAAGCGGTTACTGGACAAAATCTTTTGTCAAGGTGACCATGGGGCGATCAAAGAGCTGGTGGTCTCGCACTTGCGATTTGTTGTATACGTCAGCCGAAGTTATCTTGGTTATGGCTTGTCACACGCAGATATTATACAGGAAGGGAATATAGGATTGATGAAAGCAATCAAGCGGTTTGACCCGAAAGTTGGTGTTCGACTGGTTTCTTTTGCCGTGTACTGGATCAAATCAGAAATCCAGGAGTATATACTGAAAAACTGGAGAATGGTTAAAGTTGCGACGACTAAAGCGCAGCGTAAACTGTTTTTCAAGTTGCGCAGTTATATGAAAAACCAAGGCGCTTTTACTAAAGAGGACGTTTCGCATATTGCTAGCGCATTAAATGTGCCTGAAAGGGAGGTACGCACGATGGAGTCGAGACTTTCCAGTTATGAAGCTTCTTTTGATGGCGATAATACAGAAGAAGATGAGACGAAAGCTTTTGCTCCAGCACAGTACTTAACCGCACCAGCATCTCAATCTCCAGAACAAAGTGCGATCACCAGTGACCAAAAACAGATACGACAATGGGCACTTGAAAGAGCCTTAGAAGGGCTGGATGAACGCTCCCGAGACATTATCCAACAGCGATGGCTAGATGAGCAGAATAAGGCGACACTCCACGAGCTTGCAGCACGCTATAACGTTTCGGCAGAGCGTGTAAGGCAGTTGGAAAAAATGGCCCTAGCAAAGCTTAAAAAGTCGATGGTTAGCAGTCCACTCTAAGCGCACCACTACCTACTCAAGGAGGAACCGTTATGCGATACCCAAATATACTTCTAGTAGCTGTGGTTTTGTTCTCCTCGCATGTGGCGATAGCGCGAGGACTTAAGCCTACAACACGACACGCGCTTTACAAAGCGGTTGAGATACACCTTAGCAAGCCCTACAAGCGTATGCGGCCTAGAGATCACCAGCTTCGTGATCGAGGAAAGGTCGTAGAAAGAAAAAACCATGGTGCACTGCACGCCTTAAGGGTTGCGTCTTACATCAAGCCCATTGCCTATGCCATACGCAAGAACGGCAATCTTGCCTTAGCTAAAGCCCTTTCAAACAAAGGCTTTGAGAAAATGATCGCACAAATAGAAGTCGCAGCAGCTTTCAACGTAAGTGGCAGAGAGGGGGAGGAAAATGCTTCTTTTCCTATCTATAAAACCTATAGAAAAGACTCTGCAAAATACTTTTCGCGCTATGTGAAAAACAATAAGCAAGCGGCAAGGCTATTTGGAAACAAGACTGCTACTATCGATGCTTTTTCACGAGATGTTATAGAAAACAGGGGGAAACCACAGAAAGCTCGTAATAGCTATCTAGCACTATGTAGCCAGATCCTTGGTATTGCACACGATCTTGACTTATCTAGGTGCAAAGGCGCGAAGACCATGCAGGCTATTGAACGCAAAATAGCAAAAACCATTCCTTCTGGAGATGCCCGTCGCCTAATTATACACGCACAAAATACCATTCCTGCAACAGGGCAAGGCCTTACTGTCAAAGGTATCGGCTATAACATCCCACTTTTTGTGAAGCTGTCATTTAATTTGCCCGGATACAAACGACACGAAAAAAACTTCAACGCTTATAAGGCTAGTGACGCTGAGAAGGTCGTGGTGAAGAAAAGACCAAGATTTTAGTCTAAGCGTGGCATCACGCTATATACCTTCATGCTTACGCTGCCACTGTACACTATATTTGTGAAAACCCAGAATCTGAACCTTGCTCTGTCTTTTTATCACCATTGTTACGTAGATAAATAGACCGAACAAACTTATGTTCGATACGATCCTAATGTCTCCAAACGAATAAACGTGATAACATTGCCAGTGGCGTTTTATTATCACGTTTAACTTGAACGGACCTATTTCGTAACGCCCGGTTTTTTTCATGTAATATTATGGACACCAGCTGTTCTTTGCGCTGATAGATGTATTCGTCAACACCTTATCCGTACTACAAACGTTATAAGCACTGTCATCTTTTAGGTATAGTTGCGCTCCCGATTTGATGGTAAGACTGTTACCACTATCTACTCTTATGCTATCTGTGGTACTCGCATCTTTTAATAAAACAGAGGGACTAAGACTTAGTACACTTCCGTTTGAAATCTGTAATCCTCGATATGCAGAATCTAGAATAACATCCCCATCGATGACGGCCCCATTGCTTTCACTTTGATAATACCCCTGCTGACTGCCCCTGAGGTTGTGATGGTGTTGGTTTCCGGGATGGTCGTATTGTTTGACTTCCTTATCCAAATACCATGGCCAT
Source organism: uncultured Coxiella sp. (assembly GCA_964008345.1). GTDB lineage: Bacteria > Pseudomonadota > Gammaproteobacteria > Comchoanobacterales > Comchoanobacteraceae > CACBGS01. Next base: position 399 of record CAXGBK010000154.1, on the reverse strand, counting down.
AATCCCCTGAGGTTGTGATGCTGTTGGTTCCTGAGATGATTGCATCATTGCTTCCATTATTTAGATAAATACCATAGCCATAATCCCCAGAGGTTGTGATGGTGTTGGTTCCTGAGATGGTTGCATCATTGCTTCCACTTAGATAAATACCATGGCCATAACTCCCTGAGGTTGTGATGGTGTTGGTTCCTGTAACAGTAGGTTTCATATTTGGCGCTTGTATATTTAGGCCGCGGTTGGTCTCACCACTGCTAGTTTGATTAAGCGACACATCCTCTATGGTTATTGTGCCTGTACTGGTATCTGACGCGTTTGCACCTATAGCAGCTGTTCTTGACTGTGAAGCTGCTTGTATTGTAATTCCTTTTACGGTCGTATTACCCGTGACAAGAACGACTG
>CAXGBK010000153.1:0-7283 GCA_964008345.1 uncultured Coxiella sp. | reverse complement strand
TAATATAAGATAGCCAATAAAAGGGATGGCAATGGTGTTAGCAAGTGGCGCAACAAGACAAAATCTAGCCCAAAACGCATAAGTAAAGGGTAAACCGCCTGCATAGACAAGTAGGGGATGATAATACCAGCTTGCATTTGGCTGAAAATAGCCTATAGAAAGCAAAACAAATACCATTCCATATGAGAGTATAAAGCCGGTAGAGAATAAAGCGTTTGGGTGGAGGATAAATGCAATAGCGGCACTGAAAAACAAAGCATCGACTGCACGATAAGGTTTATAGTGGCGCATACAAAAGGTCTGGTAAGCATACATCAAACAAGCCCGCTGGCATGAATAGGATAAACCTGATATAAGGTAGTAAAAAAAAAGCATGATCGTGACAATATATTGGCTAGAGCGTTTAGGATAAGATGGATTAAAGTAACTACAAAAAGGTAAAAGTAGTTGTCCAAAGAGGTTGGCTAAAATTTGAATATGTAGGCCAGATATGGCGACCAAATGTGCAGTTGAAGTGGTCTTGAGCATAAACCAGCTCGTATCGCTAAGGAGCTGTTGCTCACCAAACAAGATAGCCATAACGACACTATAGCTACTATGATGTTGCCCGTACGTGTGTTGAAAAAATTTAATAAAGTCACCGCGTAGGGCATAATAACGTGCAAATATTTGTAGACCTTTCAGCGTACGAGGCATAGGTTGTATATTCTTGATAAATAATCTTGGCATACTACCCTGTGCGTAAAAAAATAGTGGTCTAGATGATAATGGATAGAGCATATTTCTAGGTCTTGCCGTATTCATAGGTACAAGAATCGTATCACCAATATGATAAGATAATGGGCCTATAGATGTGCTTAGAGAGAATGGATACTGAGAAAATGAATGAGGAAAAGTGCAAGAAAAAGGCCATGCTTTAAAGCTTTGTGTAAATGCCTTAGTTGGCACAGAAGTTATCACCATAAAGCAATAATGATCATGTGTTATCGCTGGTTGTAGGCATTCAGCATACGATCGATGGCTAAAAAAGTGATACTGTTGCCATATACACCCAACTAGTAAGAGCAAAGCGGGCAAGATCCATTCTGGTAGTAGTAACATGCAACGCCCGATCAACAGTATAATAGGCAGAGAGTCCTCGTTAAAGACCGGAAGAGAAAGACCAAGATAGCCTCCTAGAATAAGTGCAGATGGATAATACATAGATGCAAACACGTCGATATTATGGATATAGTTTAGAGAGCACATGTCGTTAAAGCTATACCGTTATGTTAGGGGATGGCATCATAAACAATGGGGGATCATACAGCCAAGCGCTATATATTGTACAGAAAAAGCCCAGCAGCAAAAGGCAAAAAACTACACGCATGGTATCGCTATCGGTGCGTTTGCAAAAATAATAAGCAAGTTATACAATCTTTTTGCTTATTACGTTTGGCAGTTTATACAAAGGATACGCTTGGGTATAAACATAAGAACTGGACGAGAAGTTATTAGTAAACATGGGGGTGTATAGTGGCGCGTAGTAACAAGATAGTTAGTGAGAAGATGATAAAATTAAGACAAGAATCATGGGCAGATAGTATCATAGGCATTGGAAAAGCATATCGCTCTGAAGAGGATTATACCAAACTGGCAAGGGATTTCGTCAGCAGCTTTTATGCCTATGAAGAACCAGGCATACGCGTTTTATTTAAACCGACATTAGCAAAGTCAAGCGTATTTCGTATAACCAAAGAGGGAGCATTAGCATACTTTATTGGCAACGATAAGCAGTACCCAGAAGATCGTGGCTTTGCAATACAGCCATGGCAATCAATAGCGTTCCATAATGCGTGTTTTCAAAATATTGGTAACATCAGTATGGTCGGTGGTGACTGTATTTTTACAAATACATCGGGCAGTATAGTAGCAGCAAATTACACCATGGCATATATTATGGGCAGCGATCATACATTGAAAATGGTGGTGCATCATTCATCCCTAAGTCATGAAAACCCAATGCAATCGAGTTGAAGAACCATACAATCGCTCTATTAACACTACATAGAATTGCAAAAAACAGATCCGATATGCTAAAGTAAACAAAGGCGAGTGTAGTAGGAGGAAAGATAGATGTTAGATTACTTCAAACGAATAGTTAGCGGATATCTATTTACTCCGATCAAGAAAACAGAAGCGTTCAAAATGCCCTACAAAGTCATAAATTTGCATTATGAGAAGCAAGCAAGCGCTATTCCAATCATAGAGCCCACCAGCGCACAAAAACCATTATCTCCAGAACAAGCAGCTTCTAATCGAACAAATTACACATTACAAGGTGTGCAACTAGGTGAGGTTGCCGTATGCAAGCGTGTGCTCGTTTTTATTAAAGGAATGGGGAATCATCTATTTTTCAATAACAGGCGTTTTGAAGAGACCATGGCCTCCATGGGGCAACACTGTATTGGCTATAGTGCCAATCCGTTTGGGGTTATTAACCATGTGAAGAATATGAGGCCTTTTTTTTATAAAGCGAAATCTATTATGCTGGATGATGTGGTAGACGATTATAAGTGTTTTATCGAAGCGGTCATGAACAAGCATCCGGAAGCAAGACTAACACTGGTAGGACACTCTGCTGGGGGTGTTTTTGCTAAGTTAGCAGCCAAGCGCCTTATGTTGACACCACTACGTGAACGCATCGACTGTATTTACTCTGCAGCGTCATTTAATAGTATCACCGGTTTTATTGACAAAATGACGATTGCTGAAATGTTAGGGCCAAAACGAGCAAAGTTGGCATATCGGCTTTTGGGTCTTCTTGATGTAGTAAACACTCTAAGCTTTGGAAGTGTTAAATACGGTATAAAAGCAGCCCTTCATAAGTCAGGATGGGCCGATACGACAGAGGAAATTGAGAGTGTCTTGCCAAAAGGAAGGTTTTGGCAAAGCAATATTATGCCGCAGTACGATGATATGATCGGAACATTAGCTAGCGTTATCGAAGAATCTAAATTCGGAAAAATACTAATGCCAATAGATAACAGTGTCTCATCGGCGCATGGGATGGCGCCTAGTCAGCTCATGTTAGCAAATGGGCAAACAGAGCAATTGTTTATCAAAAAGATCATGCGCCAATGCTTCGATAGGCTCGACTAAGCAAGACTCTATTTGGTTTTTTTTGCAAAATGGTAAAGTATATAGTCACATAAATACGGGATTGATTGGGAGTATTAGTATGGTTAAAAAAGATTTTTTAGATGCAATTGCATACGGGTTACTAGCTGTAATGATAGCGATGATAGTGGTTGCTTATATATTACAGGAATCATTAACTGGCGCTTCATTAGATACCCCAGGCATCCAGAACATATATAATAACCTAATTATGAATCTCCTTGTTTCCGCTATTATATTGCTTCGACTCGAACTGAATAAGAAGCAGTTAGAAGATGTTTTTTGGTTATTAACAGCCGGTTTTAGTCTATATATGATTGTCAATATATGGCCATATATCGGGGCTAATAGCATTAGCTTGCGTGCACTACTGGTCCCATGTGTAATTGGTTCACTCGGGATATCACTGGCCATGGTTGGCCTACAGGAAGAGGAATTCTAGCAATCGGCAAGTAAATAGCGTATAATACGGTATTTCTTGAGGGTGAGGTTGGATGAGAAAAATACTAAGTGAGCAAATACGAGAAGCATTTTCAGAATTGTATCATCAGGCTCCAGAGCATAGTCAAATTGTTATTAACCGTACCCGCAAAGAGTACCAAGAAGATATGACCCTGGTTCTCTTTCCGCTGTTAAAGCTAACAAAGGAAAGCCCCGCATTAACTGGTGATAATATAGGGAAGTATCTAAAAAGCAAAGCGAATATTATCAGCGATTTTAAAGTAGTCAACGGGTTCTTAAACCTCAAGCTAACCGATCAAATATGGGTTAAGCTCTTTGACGAAACCGCACAAGACTACAAAGTACGCAGAATAGACACAAAACAAAAGCCAGTAGTCATTGAGTACTGTTCTCCTAATACCAATAAGCCTTTGCATCTTGGTCATATTCGAAATTGTCTTGTGGGACGCGCGGTAGCAAATTTATATCGTGCAACCGGTAGACCTGTAAAGACCGTACAAGTGATTAATGATCGTGGTGTTCATATATGCCAGTCCATGTTGGCGTGGAAGCGATATGGGAATGGGGAAACCCCAGAATCTTCGAATCTCAAAGGGGATCACCTTGTGGGTAAATACTATGTGCGGTTCAGCGAGCAACACAAAGCGCAACAACAAGCATTGCAGCAAGAAGGCATGTCAGAAGAAGATGCACGAACACAAGCACCTATCTATCAAGAAGCACAAGAAATGCTAAAAGCATGGGAACGTGGTGATCCAGAAGTCAGGTCATTATGGGGTAAGCTCAACCAGTGGGTATACAGTGGTTTTGATCAAACACTTGCTAAGCTGGGGATAACATTTGACAAAAATTATTATGAGAGTGAAACCTATGAAAAAGGCAAGAAGCTGGTACTAGAAGGGGTGAAAGATAAGATTTATGAACAGAAAGAAGATGGATCAATCTGGATAGATTTAAGCGAAGATGGTCTTGATAGTAAGTTGCTGCTTAGAAAAGACGCTACAGCCGTGTATATAACCCAAGATATTGCAACAGCAGTTATACGTTATCAAGATTTTGAGTTTGACCAAATGATTTACACGGTAGGTAATGAGCAAGAATATCATTTTCAAGTATTATTTAAAGTGCTAAAAAAAGCCGGTTATAAATGGGCATCAAGACTGCACCATTTATCCTATGGCATGGTAGTACTACCTTCCGGTAAAATGAAGTCACGTGAAGGAACCGTTGTGGATGCAGATGATTTAATAGAATCGATGATAGCTGAGTCAAGGCGTAAAACGCAGGAGCTTGGAAAAGCAGATCACCTAGATGATAATGAGGCAGAGACGCTACACGAAACGCTAGCGCTCGGGGCACTAAACTACTGGATGTTGAAGGTGGAAGCTAAAAAAGACATGTTATTTGATCCGGAAAAGTCAATTGATTTTACAGGGAATACAGGGCCCTTTATACAGTATGCTTATGCGAGAATACAGTCTATACTTAGAAAAAGCAATCAGACGCATCATGATAAGGGTGCTGTGGTGCTAGATGAAAAAGAAAAAAACCTGATTTACATGCTATCACTCTATCAAGAGACGGTGTTTGAAGCGGCGAACGCCAAAGATCCTTCACACTTAGCCAATTATTTATACGATCTGGTGAAGGTCTTTAACAACTACTATCATGACGTGCCGATTCTCAATCTAAAAGATAACGCTATTATAGCATGGAGATTAACGCTGATTGATAAAATAGCAAGAGTTATTCAGGCTGGAATGAGCTTACTTGGATGTAAGGTGCCAGCGAGAATGTGAGGCCATGGGCTTCACATGTGGATTAATGAAGTAGGTGTACTTCGTCCGCTTGTATCTGGGCTGGGATCTACTTCTTCGATAACGGGGTCTAATGAAACGGGTGTTGCTAATTTAAATGAATCGGGTGTAGCTAATTTAGATATGCTTTCCCCGAATTTGCTCATGTACTGCGATAACCTTGTGGTGGCATCAGTATCTGCATTAGGAGATGGTATTGTATGTACCTGTGGGGTATAATATTTTTGATCAGTTGTGTTGATAGAATTTGCTATTTCTCTGATTTTTTGTATAACTTCTTTTTGTAGCCAATTTTTGGTGAGAAAATTTGCTAATAATTTATTTAAGTTTTTATCAAACTTGGCTTCATCCTGGCAAAGCATTCTATTTAGTTCTCCACCCGATAGAGGACGTTGTTTGTCCTCATAGAAAAGTCTAATATTTATCTTACTGCGTATCTCCTTCTTTGTAGTGTATTTTATAAAATCAATGCAACGTGCCAGGTGGTGGGCATATGCATTGTATGTAGCTTTCCTCACTTTTCGATATTCAGCAGATTCCTGTTGAGACTTTTGCAAATGCGCTTTCCGCGTAGCTGTATCTAAAGTTACCAGGTATGTATGAAGGAGTCCGGCTAGTTTGTACATACAAGTACTTTTGATAGCATCAGTATCTTCGCCTGTTATGTCCGTAGTAAATGCATAAAATTGCTGTATTTGATGAAGCAAAGTGATATGATTAGTGTAATCGGCACCTATGTTTTTTATCTCGCATGACTGCTTTACTAAAGCTTCAGGCCGAGTCATAGGGAAATATGCCCAGGTTTTGCCATTCTTTGCTTTGTATAAGAATTTATTTGGAAAAATTGGTTTAGAAGACTTAAGAAAGCTAATCAGTCTCACAGCTTCATGCAGTTCTGTGAGTTTATGTATTTTGTCCTTTAGTAATCTGTATATTTCCCAGGAAAATTCATTGCGAACACGATTTCCTCTGAATATAGATTGTATACGAATAGTTGATCTGACTTCTTGGTCTCGGGTGGGTGTAACAGCAGGCTGATTATTTACTCCTTTGTGAGTTTCTTGTAGTTCAAATGTGCTTTTTGATTGAGATTTTTTAGGATCTGCTTGAGATACAGTAGCTTGGCAGTACAAAAAGGGACTATATATCGAATGCTTTCTTTCTTTAAAGGACATCTGGCCAAAAGTAATGATTCTAATGATCGTTTTGGCTAAATTAAGTAAAAGCCATATAGTCAGTGTGTATACAGATGCTACCAATGTTTTCAAACTTTGTAGTAAACTTGCACCGTTGAGAAAGGTGAACGCTTTGTTTTTGTCTGCCTGTATCCTCATGTTGCTCCTTAAGTTGTAGCCGTTATAAAATACACTGAAAAATATCAGTTGTCGAGTCTATTAAGTAGCTATTACTGTCTAGCGAAATCTACGAGACGCAATTCAGGTGAAGATTCACCACTATTGCTTTTAGCTCCAGGCGAGCCAGGCGTAGTTGCTGCGCTACTTGAATCGGATACTCCACTGGCTGGAGAGTCCGACGGAACCCAATCGGTGTCGCTTAGGTTAGCCTGAGTTCTTTGAATATTTTCAAGCGCTTCACTAAGCTCACTGTCATTAATACTGCTGCTCGAAGAAGAACCAGATCCTGGTGGTACACTAGCATTATTGTATAATGAACCGGAAACAACCCCAGTTGTAAGAGCAGGATAGCGAGGTGGAGAATATGGGCCGTGTAATGGATTGTTAGTATCAGAGGCAAAAAGGCTACGTCCATTAGTGGTATCATCGCCTTGAACGCGAGGTGCGTCGTCTTCTTGAGAAGAGACAAATCTTTCGCGAAGCTCTAACG
>CAXGBK010000152.1:0-1731 GCA_964008345.1 uncultured Coxiella sp. | reverse complement strand
TCTTACCTCTGAGATTTTCATTCAGTCGTGCATAGATTTTCTAACAAGCCTCGCGCAAAAAAACCTGCCTTCACTTATTACCAGCACATCACACCCACTATTTGCCATAGAAGGCGTGTCAAAGACGTTTTATCAATCTCTACAGTCCTTGCCTGCCTTTACCGATCTAGGTGCATGGACAAACTATGGCAACCAATACTTTAGCGACCAACCTTGTTGGCTACTTTATAAAAAATTCGTTCATTATTTGTTTGCTATCCCTATCCCATCATCACTAACCTGGCACCAGTGGGCTGATTGGATACAGCAGCATCTACAAGATATTATCATAGAGCTTACACCCGCTGAATTAAGACACTACGCCCAACTTCAGCGCGCGCTTTACCAATGCACCCCTCTTGACAAGTTGATGGCGCCTACAACCTCATTGCATGGCTATCTTAACCATCTTCACGATTACCTTGCGGTCACGGCAGTAGAACCGTGTAATAAGAACAGCTCTATTGTTCTTGGGACCTGGCAAGATAGCCTTGCCTATCCGTGTGACTATTTGTGGGTAATCGATGCGCATAGCCAAGTATGGCCGGCAAATCTCACGACGTTTAACCAAGATAGTATTTCTCGAGAAAGCTGGTTGCGCCTGCATCGATATCAAAGTGATTACGCACGCCATGTTACCGTTTGTTATGCAATGACCGATGCACAAGAGCAACAACTGCAACCGACGCATTTGGTGTCTGAACCATGGCTAGACGACCATGATCCTTACACGCACCCCCATTACGTCACGCATGCGTTAGTACCTATGCTCGATAAGCCATTTGGCCCTGTTCTAAAAGCAGAAGAATCCTTGGTAGGTAGCGGTGTTTTAAAAAATTATAGCCAGTGTGCCTGTAAGGGTTTTATTGAGCATCGACTCCATCATAAACCCACCCCAGACAACATATACGGATACAATGCTCAGGAAATCGGAACCCTAACGCATCAATGTTTAGCACATTGGTTTGACCTAAATAAAATAGCATCTCAAGAGGCGATGCAATCGTGGCTACATACTGTATTAAAAGATTATGATTGGCCCAACCCTAAAACCCCTGCACAAAAAGATACTATTGCAAGCTACATAAGTAAATTATGCCATAGCTGGCTTTTAGAATCTGTGGAGATGCACAAACATGAAGATGCATTCACCTTTCGACATGAAGTTGCGATCCAGTATAAGCTAGGTCCACTAACCATGCGGCTACGCGCTGATCGTATTGACTACTTATCTGATCACACACTGCGCGTAGTTGATTATAAAACCGGAAAGACACAAAGACAGGGATGGCAAGGACCGCGTTTGGATGAACCGCAGCTTCCTTTATATGCTATTGGGATAAAACCAACCTCTGCGATAACCTTTGTTAGCTTGCATCCTGACCAATGGGGCTATCAAGGCATTGCAGATAGCCCTAGCGCTTTACCTGGCATCAAATCCTATGCGCAATGGAAGCCTAAAGATCTTGATATGCAGTGGCGGGAACAACTTGTGACTTGGCGAGCACAATTAGAAGCACATGCAGAGCAGTACCATCGCGGCTATGCTGCTGCTAATCCAAAATCCCCACAGTCTTGCCAATTTTGTCAGCTACAGCCCATTTGCCGGAAATACCAAAATCCTATGGTCACTGATTGTGTAGAAGACTGACTTCAGGTTGCCATCTTTTACTTTAAGAAGACCTTTTATGC
>CAXGBK010000151.1:0-4518 GCA_964008345.1 uncultured Coxiella sp. | reverse complement strand
TGGGTTTTGGGTATTCAAGGTGATGTGTTGGATCATGTGTCTAATTATCTTAAAGTCCCTGAGAAATGGCTCGATAAGCAATATATCAACAATGAACTATTTGTGGCTTTAAAGCAAATTGCACATTTGTTTGTGCAACTGGTGTATTTTGGCTTGCTTGTGGAAGCTATTAAATATATCAGTCAAGGCCTTATGGATGTAATCTTACTGAGAAGGATCTCCTTGATCGTGTTCTTATTGTATATATCATTTGAGATTAATAGCTTGCCGTTATTTATGCACAACCTTTCTACAACGACGCCACTCGTTAATCAGTGGCTATCTTTGGTGTTTTCAACAACGATGATATCTGCGTTTTCAGCAGGATTGCTAAGCGTACTGTTGTGCTTGTGTGTAACCAAGCAAAAGCGTTTGCGATATAAACAGTCTGGTAATGCGTTGTTTGTAACGGGGATATGTGCTGGGTCTTTTCTTGGAGGATGCGTATTATTAACATTTTATATTTTTGGTAAAGCACCTATTTTAACGTCAAACATCGTCTCTTTAAATACTTATATACCGTCTTATAATGCTTTTTGGTATCTAGCTAATTATGCTATTTTTCAATGTGTTTTTGTGCAAAATTGCGTTGCGGTTGCGCAAAATATAGCCACGGATACAAAAAGGGCGCAGTGGTATCGATATATCACGTTGGCGCTGGTGGTTATGGTTTACTATTTTGTACAGTTATCTGCTGATAATCTTTACCAAGCATCGTCGATTTGTGCTGTTTTTGTGTTGATATCGAGCTTGTTGTACTATTTCTATGTAAGCAATAATGCGGCATTATTGCCCTCGATGGTGGCCGGTTTTTACACGACGACCTTTCTGTTTAGGTATATGTCGGTTTCTGCGTATCCTTATGGTGATCTGCATTTTACCTTGTCAACTTTAGGTCTTTTGGGGTTAGGTTATGGTCTCACGGTATTGTTGGTGATGCACCAGCATCAAGAAGCGAAAACCCTTTAAAAGGTTATTTTACTTTCTGCTCTGGCATATTCTTTTTTAATATAGTTTGTCACTTTACTATAGATTTTTTTAGACAATAGCACACCTTTGTGTATTTTTCCCCCGATTATGTTGCTTGCATGGATGGCTCGTTGACTTCTGATGATCGGTCTTATCGGTTGGAAAAAAGAGCTCATTAGAAATGTCATGGTATCACCGTAGAGATTGAGTAAGTGTCCGGGTAGGTATAATATCTTGTCAATCGTAGTTCGAGGTTTAGGTTGTAAATGTTTTTGCCATTGGTTGTACATGAAGCGCTCTTTTTCTTCGAAATACTCTAGGAAATCTTTGTAGGAAATGTTAGCTATTCGACATAGTCGTTTAATTCTTTCTATACCTTTGGGGTAAGGATGAAGCGATATTATCGGCGGTGATAGGATTTCTTCTTTGAATGGTGATATTTTAATTATAAATCTAAGCATATTAGTAATACCTGCTTTTTTTTCTTCGATTGTATTTAGGCATTGCATGGCTACGTAATCAGCTCTTTTTTCAAAAGATTTGGTAATGGGAATTAGCAGCAGAGGTACAGCGAGGACAAGCTTATTTTGATAGAAAGATAGCGATAGCATTATCATTTGAGTAATAGGGGCCATCAAAGCATCACCGTGGTAGGCATGTGCTAGTTCATGAGAGACAACCAGTTGGTCAATATTTGGCGATGGTGGGATTAAGATCTTTCCAGTAATAGTACATAGAGGTCCGACTGACTCTATGCCTTCAAGGTAATCTTCTCTAATCAGCTCATCAGGGTGCCGGTAGCCATATTTTTTTTCAAAAGCTACAAGTGCTTGCTCTGTTTCTGAGGAGTGTTCATCGGCCGAATTTCTAAATGGGTGTTTGTTTATAATGAAGGCAGGCTTAATGTTTTCAATAAGGTATGTTTCGTAAAGTAGCTTTGCTGTTGAGCAAAATAACGTAAAACGTATTTGTGGGTAATAGTATGATTTTATGAGTTGAGGAATGAGCATTATTAATTGTATTTTCACCATGGGATTAGGGGGCTGTTGTGTGATGGGTGTTGGTTGTTGGGCTGTGTCGTATGATTTGTTGGCGTGTGCCATTAGCTCATGGTAGAAATTACGGGAATCTTTTCCGTCTAGGTATCTGATCCACATTTCTTCATAAAAAAAAGGTATAGAATTAGCTCTCTCTTCTAGCACGCTTTTCATGATACTGCTGTCTGATTTTTTCCATAAAGCATCATTTCTGTGCTTGATGCTGTATGATATCAAAGCAGGGGTGTTTTTTTTAGAATGACATAGGCACGTCGTTGCAATTTTATCTTGTAGTTCTTTTGAAAGTAATGGTGTGTAGCGTTTATCTAGATAAAAGTCGATTAGTAGCTCTCTAGTGGCATAATTAATTTTGTGCTCCTCAGTTAAATTTAGACATTTTAGCAATATAGCATCAAGGCACAGGTGGTGTATTTTTGTATAAACGGCGGTTTTGATCGCATATATTAAAAGAATTATCCCTTCCTCCCATTGCAGCTTTTTTTCTTTTTGAAAGAAGAGGCATTGGGTCCAATCTATTATAAATTGCGTTAATCGTTGTTGCTTTTTTTCGCAAGATACCTGACTAAAGATCTCACCATTTTTATCTAAACAACGCACTAAAAAATCACACTCCAACCCGGCAGCGGTATGCTTATTCTTCGATAGGCGCGTTTTTATCTCTTGTAAGTCTTGGACTTTGATTTCATTTCTCGAATTTTTTAAAGCTTGATAAAGTATGCTTGGGTATACCCAATTATTTTTGGGTTCATCGATGTTTTGTGCCCACTCTGGTTGTTGATTGATTTGTAATAGTTTTAATAGTATATGTATCGTGATTGTTTATTTTTTGTAAGTTCATGAATTTTATATTTTTCCCTTTAAAAATCAAGCATAGTAGTATGTTTTTTTGAAATATTTTTACATTTAAGCGCCTTTTAATACTATGCGAATGCGGTTTTTTATTTTTGAATATGTCGTATACTTGTTTTCTTCGAATGTGTTTTTGTAATAATGGTCAATCTGATTGTTTCTTATGGGTAACTGTGTATGGTGATGGAGCTATAGCGTATCGGAGATCCCTTGATGGTTAGTTTTGGCAGTATGATCTGTGTCATACATAGGCGAAATATGTATAACCTGTTGATATTGAATCTTTTTTTTAGTACAATCTCGTTTTTACAATAGGTTAATATTATGATTCGTTTTCTTTTAAAACTGTTTACCTGGTCATCTTTGGTGGTGACGAAATATCCTGTGGCAAAAAAATTACCTGCTAACGTTTCGGGCACACCCTTTCGAGATCCTGCGACCGCTGTGGTATGGTTGGATTCTCAGCAAGGCTACGAAGCTAATTTTATGAAAGTTATGAATAACAAACGTGCCATCGATTACTGGAGTCATTTTAGCGCTTCTTAATGGTTTCTTTTCTGCTGGTTCTTAGTTTTGACAAAAGTTGTTAGTGGTAAGATCAGCAGAGTTGCTGGGATCAGGAACGATGTCTTCAATCGTCCATTGCTCATCGGCTTTTTTAATGATGAGTGTATCACTTATTCTCGTGGTGTTTTTCGATCCTGAAATGATATTTCCAGCTTGGTTAATCTCGTAGTCTCGTATATCAGCTGTAACTTTAACAACCATTTTTTGTGGGCTATCTTCACAAAGATGTGTTTCTCGAATGACAATATGGTCTATTTTGTTGGTTATGCCACGTGCTTGATGCTGGTTGATCGTGTTTTGATGTGTTTGAAAAAGTTGGTCACTCAGATAGGTTCTCGACACGTTTATATCGTGATTGCTGATGGCTTCTTGCATGGCAATGTAAGCTTTTCTGACCCACTTGTCTTGTTTTTTGTTAAGTGGTTTGTACGTGGGTCTGACGATGCGCTCATGGTTATTCCATCCCGTGTACCAACCCATTAGTAGTAGTATGGCTAGCGCTTTCATGGTGCTGTCAAAAGATGCGATGGTAACCAGTTGTTCGTAATGTTTAAAATAAGGGATTGCGGTAAAAAGCGATAGGCCGTAGAAAAAGCCTATGGGAATGATGTGGCCACTTAGTAATGTGTAGAGTAGCAAGGTGCTTGAATTGATACTTGTGAAGGTGCAGCAGTATAGGCAAAAAAGAATCGCTAGATTGACCGATTCGATATTAGACATAAAGCTGTTTTGTGTGTGTTGTGGGATACGCTTGTTGAGTGTAGACCACTGGATGATCCCAGCCTGTTCATAAAGCCAACGTGAAGGGCGCATATCAGCTTGATGGGTGTTTTTGCTGTTGTTGTGAGATATCATAGGACGACCTCCGTAGCCACCTGCAGCAGCAATGCCAGGTGCTCTAGCAGAAGATGTTGTTGGGAGGAATAGTGTGAGAGCTACTATTATGTATAATGATATGGATCGCATCGTGTTCCTTGTTTAAAGAAGTTTTTATCTTGATGTACTCTATCACCCCTCAGCGCAATCTGCAAGAGGG
>CAXGBK010000150.1:0-3018 GCA_964008345.1 uncultured Coxiella sp. | reverse complement strand
GCCGGTTCGATTCCGGCCCTAGCCTTAAAGAATCATTAGTGACAGCCCGGGTGGCGAAATTGGTAGACGCAAGGGACTTAAAATCCCTCGAGATAACTCTCGTGCCGGTTCGACTCCGGCCCCGGGCAAAACATCGTTATGCCAAATCACCAAACAGCCTTATACATAGCAAAAAAATACACGTTTTCCCCTCACCGCAATCGATTCTCTAAACTAACCCAAAACATCGCCATATACGCTACCGCGCTTGGGATCGCAACATTATTGATCATAACATCGATTTTTAACGGATTTTATCGTGAACTAATGCAGCATTTTCATGAAAGGGATCACCATATCACAGCCAGCACAACACAAGATACCATATGGCAAGATACCATGGATACCATTGCAAGCAGACAAGATATACAGCATGTCTATCCATTACAAACACGTTATGCGGTCATCACACAAGGTGATACCATCTACCCCCTAATCCTACAAGGAATTCATCCATCCTATCCGCCAAAGTGGTATCAGCACAAACCCAGTAAAGTACAAAAAGAACATATTATTCCTGCTGCAATCAGTTATGATTTGGTGGATAAACTGTACTTAGAAAAAGATGACACATTTAGCTTATTCACGGCCAACGCAAAAGAACTTAAGCCACAAGCTCTGCGCGTATCTTATCAAGATTCCATATCCCCCAACGTGGATAATCCAAACTTAAGTCAAGTCATTATCCCGCTCGAGGCGTTCAATCAGGCTTTTGGCTACAAGCGCCAGGCTATCCAACAACTGGTTATCCAAGTACACGATCCCCTAAAGGCAAGTCAGATTAGAGCATCCCTGCAAGCAAAATACCCAGATTGGCAATTTCATGACTGGACTTTGTCTATGAAAGCGTTATTTGGCTCACTACTGACACAAAAAAAATTGATGGCCATTGTTTTAGGCCTAGTGATAACCATGGCAAGTTTTAATCTGATAGCGGGCTTAATCATTACCATTCATGAAAGAAAAAAAGAAATCGCAGTCTTACGAACCCTAGGTTTTACAAAAAGAGATATAGGCTACATATTTTTGTATCAGTGTTTGAGTATAACCACAATGGGGATAGTTCTTGGCTTAACAATTGGTATACCCTGCGCCTACTACGTAGACACTATTATCCAAGCCCTGGAATCGCTACTAGGCTACACAATCATATCGGACCAGGTTTTCATGCTCAATCATTTACCATCTGAAATCAACCCTTGGGATGTCACAAGCATCGTAGCCATTACCATACTACTTGCGTTACTCGCTGCGTGGATGCCGATTCGCCAAGCTACCGCAATCGAACCAGCAGAGGTTTTACGCTATGAGTAAGCCAATACTTGAAGTTATCGATTTGACCCATCGATTCAAAACAGATGAAAAGCCACTACTACATCAAATCCATATGAAGATTTTTCATGGTCAGACAGTAGCCATAACAGGATCATCTGGTAGTGGTAAAAGCACACTGCTACACTTAGTAAGTGGCATGCATAACATCCAGTCTGGTTCGGTCATACTTTTAGGAAAGAATTTGGGGCAGTTATCTGAGGAAGAAAAATGCAAGATGCGTCAAAAAGACATAGGCATTGTCTATCAGCAACACCATTTATTACCAGATCTTAATGTTTCTGAAAATATCACATTACCTTTATACCAACAAGGACTCATAAAAGGACATACTGAAGTTTTTGAAAAACTAATAACACAGCTTGGTCTTGAAAAAATAGCCAACAAAGATATATCCATACTCTCAGGCGGTGAAAAGCAACGTGTTAGCATCGCAAGGGCACTAGTATGCATGCCTAAAATACTTTTCATGGATGAACCAACCGGCAATCTAGACCCCCAAAATACGAACAAGCTTCTCAAGATGATAACCAATCTTCAAAAGACATGTAACCTCACAATTCTTATGGTCACACACGATAACACCATAGCTAAAAGCCTCGATAAGAGCTACTGTATTAGCAACGGCCAATGCATTATAGAAAAGCAAGCATTGGCTGCGACTTAAACAAACATTTTGTATTATAATCGATTCGTAGCAAGGCGTGGCTTGTTCTTAGAGCGCTTTTTTCCACGAGACTTTTGCGCTGGGCAAGCAAGCAAACCTAAATTGCTTATATAAGGATCTTTTGCATCAAGAGAATACGCTATGCTACGAAGATAGTTGGTTTGTTTATCTATACATGCTAGATCATCCAAAATTCTACCGAAAAAAGAAAGATGATGAACCACTGTGCGCTGTTTAGAAGATGGTTTGATGTAAGAAACAAAATCCTCTAATGCCTTATTGTTCTCTTCTAGCTGCCTACATTTTTGTTTTTGTGAATGGATCTTCGCAAAAAAACTTAAAAATGTGTACCCCTTACGATAACTACCAGCTAAGAATAGACGAAACATTTGATCCACCTCACAACGAGAAGGCATATCGCTAAATAAATCATCCATTGGCGTGAATGGACGGTGTTTTATTTGATATAAAAGAATAGCATGGGTCATAGCTTTATGCGCATTAACTATGTTACGCAAGAGTGTGGCATGTAATTGGGTATCACAAAGGTGATAACCCAGAAAATCACAAAAAATAATTGTATCGATACGACTACGACATTGTAGATATTCTAGAGGTGATGATGCACGCATCCTTGCGATAAAAATATTGTATGATTGCATAATACTAACAGAAAGCTCAGGTACTTCATCAGAAGAAAGTTGATGTGAAATAAGCTCAAAAATATGCAATTGACGTTCAATAAACCGCTGTAGCACAAATATATCATGAGTCAGACCAGATAATTCCAGATCTGCATTCTGCAAAGATAAAAATATGGAGCAATCCGCTTTTGCTACGCTCATAAAATACTTCTTAATAAGAGAAAGGTACTGATTATCAGGAATAATACCATCAATCTCATCCATAAATAACCTCTTACAATTTATAAACGTTTGTCTATCACACTCTACAGGAAAAGACCTATCTACATAATGCCT
>CAXGBK010000149.1:0-2800 GCA_964008345.1 uncultured Coxiella sp. | reverse complement strand
TATTTTGTCTGACCACGTTTACTATTTGTAGCTTCTTTTCATGGGACATCTATTTTCAACGTTGGCTCGGTTTAGAATATATCAGCTATTTAGGTACTATCAAATACACACTTCTTTTACAATTGTTTGTTATGTTTATGGCATGTACTCTATTTCTTCCCTTTATGCTAGTTGTGTTTAATTTAATTATTACCTCCTTTTTACCTAAGTTATTTGAATATGATGGATCATTTGTAACTTTATTTAAATCTTTTTATAACTTTGAAACATGCATAGTTATATTGATTTCTCTATTTTTAATATATATCTATACATTTGTTTGGCGTCCGTTTTTGAATATTGTTATGATGCATTTATTTCATAAAATTATGCCTTATTACCGATCTCAGAAGCCCATTCAATGAAGATGTATGAATTTTTTATGATGAACCAAATGTTACGCGATGTTTTATTCCATGTAAGGCGATTAAAATTCATGCTGTTAGACTGTTTCTCTGATGATTTTTACGATATTCATCAAAATGATGATGTATATGTTCATTCAACGAGTATCGCTGTATTGGATTCCGTACTATCTATGGAATCACCACGCATGGTTTCACCCGTTCTCGGAATAAATCTTCCGGGTTATAAACTCAAGAGAGGGGAGATACGCTACGGTGGTTTAGGTAAACCGCATGATTTATGTCCTACGTGTTTTACTGAGTTCAAAGTGCAATATAGAGATATAATAGCTGAATCGTGTAATAATTATTCGGGTCGATGGAATGCTATTTGTCCTGATAAACCACTCTATACCTTTAGGTTTTTTGATAGCTTACGCTTTTCATTTTTTCGTATCAATATTTCTCTAATTGATATAAATAGAGATTTGTCTGAGGGATACTTGGTATCTGAAAAACATCTAATGCACGAAGAAAATCGTACCCGTTCTATAGTCTGTGCGTATAAGAGTTTGATTGAATTTATGCCGTATATGACGCCGTTGATTTGTAAAGTACCGTATTTTGGTTTTGACGTATTCTTTTCTTTGGAATTTTGGTCTGAGCTTTATAAATTTGTGGCTGAAAACGCCAATGAGGATGATTTCACCCATAGCGTGAAAAGTCTTATGCAAGGTGATAAAGCTAGATTAGTCGTTCTGTTTGAAAAGGTTCATACGCTGGTAGTTCGTCAGCAATTTTATCAACAAACCTGTGACGATTTATATAACAGCGCTTTAGGGTTTGAGCAACTTTCTAATTGTGCCGCTGATGCTTCGTTTATTTTTTGTAAAAGCTGGGATGATGAGAAAATGATCAAAAAGATATATGAATTTTCTTTATCTTTAAACGGTTTTACGAATGATTTGGGTCATGATTGCACCTATGGTAAGCTTAAAAATGATTATCGTGACTACCAGCATCGTTCGAATATTCATATAGACTATCCTAAATTGGTTGATGATTTTGTAGTGCCCTTTGTCGATGTAGAGTCAGCTTATGGTGATTATAAAGAAGAGCAGAAAGTAAAACTCGGTGAACTTATACCGCTTAAGCAGTTGGGATTGCGTGCAGATGAAGCAAAAATAAAGGGCTTTGCTCCTGATACTATGCTCAAGTTAGGTTATGATCAATCCGATTTGGCAAAGGCTGGGTTTTTTGAAAATGAGCTGAGAAATGCTGCTTTTTTTGCAGGCAATGGTTCTGAAAGTCATGACCTTGATACAATAAGTTGTCTTTTTAGTCAGTGTAGTAGTGAGGATAGACATAAAAAGCATATAAAGCTTTGTATGACTATTAGTCAACTTAAAAAACGTAAGCTTATCGCTTCAAAGCGACTTGGTACACTGCGGATGCTTATAGATAAAAATAGGGTGTTAATGCAGCCAACTCGGTCAAAATTTACCAAAAAGATGCATAAAATACTATCAGTTAGTCGTCTGCATGGCTACGTGTGTAGACCTTTGTTATCCATTTCGAGTCGGTTTTGGAATCCGTTACGACGATGTTTTTTACATTTCAAAAGATTAGATTACCCGTGCCATTTTTTGTATATAAAGCGAGCGGATATTCCTAAGATGTATCTTATTTGCGATTTCAAACGGGAGTTTCGTCCAAAAGTTCCACTACGACTGGATGATTTCTCAATGGTTATTGTTCCTAAAGCGGTAAAGTCTTATGTTCGCTCCCGGCTTATAGAAAAGAATATTAATGGTCTTTGTGTTGCTACGATGGATGAACTGGATATTGTCTCTAGCTGTATGTTTAGATCATCCAATGTATAGTGCTAGTGAGACTCTTTAAGAAGATAAGAGCATGTTATGATTTGTTGATGTGAAATTGGATAATGCTCCCTTGTGAACGTTTATGTACATCTATGGATAATCGGCAGAGAAAATACGTCATGTTAGGAAGACTAAAATTTTGCAATATATACCCGTTCTTGACGCATGTAATAGTGGGTAATAAGCTTATTGCTAAATCCAAACTTGCATATGTCGGTTGGCTAAATTAGAATGAGTATGTTTTATAGATATATTGAGTATGCAGGATCGAACTCTTTCACAAACAGCTGCGCTATTGGTATCTGCTGCCAAAAACTTGTCTCGTATTGCTATAACTCGCTGTTATAATATTTTTTTCAAAGCCATACGTGGCGAATTAGGGATGCTAAGATGCGGCTTGTTCTTGCTTGGTGTTGGGACAATTTATATTTCGCTTTTTACTTTTTTAGTAACGTTCCTACAAATTGTGCCGTTGTTTAAAGAAGAGTTACAAATACCTTACTTCACAGCACCTTTTGTGTCCTTTGTTTTTTT
>CAXGBK010000148.1:0-5102 GCA_964008345.1 uncultured Coxiella sp. | reverse complement strand
TTGCAGCAATTGTGAGTGCGGTATCGCCATTTTCATCTGTCATGTTGGGGTCAATATGTTCATCGGTAAGTAACGTCGCTATAATAGCAATGTCTCCCTTTAAAACAGCAATGAGCAATTGGTTTTGTTTACTTGAAGTTACTGTTGTGCTTTTTTGTGGTGTGAACATTCTTGGATTCGCAATGGGCTTGAGCTAGCGGGATTTATGAGTTTTTTCCTGCAATAAATTGTACATTTACTTGTATTTTTCGCGATTATACAGAAGTTAGGTTTTTTTGTAAAGATGTTTTATATTTTATAAAACGCCATGGTGTGGTATTAATGATATGATAATCATAAATAATTTAGTTTGACTATTGGGTTGTTTAAATGACAGTAGTTAGGATGTTAATAGCCAACTATGATACATGCTTTATAAATCATGGTATTACATTGTGGTTTAAATTTTGTTGTACTGGGCTAGGTTCTGCAGCAATGGGCACAACCGCTGAAACCAGCTGAGAATAAGGTAGTCACCCAGAAATGATAGGAGCTTTAAAAAGTAGACCCTCTATGGCCATCTAAGACCAGTTTTTCGCCATAAAGGATAGAGTCAGTAGCATGGTAGCGATATCTATGATTTGCATGGCAATCTTTATTTTGCTAGATTGTTTGCCATATTTATAGGCATATTAAAGATGCTGTAAACAACAATTATTTAAGCGTAAAAAGGGAGGGTGATGATGCAAGGATTAGAAGATATAGGTGTAGAGCAATTAGGGCTTGAGGTGATCAAAAGCGAGCTGCCGAATGGGGGATTAGGGGTTATTGCACATAACCCAAAACAATTACCCATAGATCCTAATGAAATATATATTCTTGGAGAATACGTTGGCAATGAACTTACAAATCTGTTCTTCACGCCCTATCAACTTGCAAGACGCTGGAATCAAAATTTCCAAGATGGTTCGGCTATTGATATTGTAAATGATGATCATAAGGTTTCTTTGGGCGATAAAGGATTGGCACTCGCCAGCATGGCAAATGGGTGTGCATATTTACCGAATGCAAATATAATACAGATACGAGATAGCCAAAAAAAGATCAGATTAGTTCTTGTAACCACAGGCGAAGTAGTCATTAACAAAAAGGAGATATTAATAAGTTACGGGATATCGTATGAAGGAGCAACAGGTTACATTAGCATGCTAAACCTAAGGTTTCCATCAGAAGATGAGAAGATCGGCTTAAAAAAAATGTTTGATGAAATTGCTGTATCTAAACCGGCTGACCATCCAGACCACTTACAAAAACTAGAAGCATACGTGCAACACTATACAACGCATTCTGAGGTTATAGAATACGATAGCAGATCTTTAAAAATAGATATTGCACAAACAGTTCATGCCCAGAAAATGAGTATTTGCGCTTTTATAAAACACGATCCACTATTGTCTGAATGGATACAGGCGCAGTATCAAGGTACGGCTCTTGAAAGGTTTCTAGCAGAAATTTTTTTATGGAGGGATACTTTTACGATAAAATTGGGTATGTCTTCACAAATAGATAACAATTACTTAGAAGGGTGTATCTTGGAAGATCTGATGCAAAAAAATCCTGATATAAAAAAGAAAATAAAAGATTTTGATTGGGTGTCGATATACCAGGAGCTTGAAAGCCGTAAGATAGTGATCGTTCCAAAAGGTTTTCAATTATTTCACAATAATGACAATGCACTCATTTTGCGAATGGATGAGCAGTATGATTTCATTATCAGATGTATTATGATGGATTGTAAATACTTATTGCAACGCTATCAATTACATGTTTGTATGCTGGGGCAGTTGGTAAAGGATTGTGTGGCGAGTAGGTCTGGTCGTGATATATTTGCATTCTACACCAGGAAATTTTTTGAGATAATGAGTCTTATCAACGCCCATTATGCCAGGGTGTTAAGCAAAGATCACAGTGCTGAAGTATTGAACCTATCAGTAGAAAGCCTGATGCAAACACTAAAAAGTAATTGTGTTGCAGAACACGAAGGTGTAGATCATATGTATGATCGTGTTATAAAGCGAATAAAACCGATTGTATCAAAAGATATTCCAGGGCAAGGAAAAGCAGTTAGAGAAATATACACCAACCGTGAAGGAATAGGATTGGTTTGGAATAAAAAGAAAAATCTGACACATGGCCACCAAGGCAATCATGAAATATCCGGTTTTTTAAAGGTCGCCAAACAAATGCCAAGGACCCCACAAGGATTAGCTGAAAATCTCAAAAAAGATCAGATGGAAACGTTCCTCGAGCATGTAAAGAGTATCGCAAACAGCAGTGATTTTCAATATAAAGAAAAGTGGACTGCTTGTTATGACCAGGATAGGGCTTTCTTCACCCTAAGTGTAGCGGATAATATCATGGAAGAATTCATGCGACATATACATAAAATGAACTTGTGTGTAGCGTCGTGTCTACGTTTTCGTTGTGAGTACCCGCCAAGGTATACACCGCAACATGTTATAATCCATGTATCCGGTATAGATCGGCTATGTCGTGGGGTGGTAAATAAGTTACACCGAACCCTAAAATCAGAAGTTGCAGAAGCGTTTTTTCAAACAGTAGAGTTATATTTTGGAGAAGGAAAATTCACCAGGAAAAGAGAGTCGTGGATCAGTGGTCGTGTATGGGATAGGGCAACCCTCAATAATATCCAGATAAAAGCAGAGAAAGTTAGTGCTTATCAAAAAAGAGTCAGCGTGTTTAACATAAAAAATGAGCATTTAAAGATGGGATTAACGCAGCAAGAAAAAAAAGATACGTTTGCTATGAGCGTAAACGGACTCAATGCGTTTGGGTTTTATACGGAGAGAATAGCGGCGTTCTATAGTGCCCCAGAAGAGGCGAGAATATCGGCATTTAAAAAGTTAGCCATGCAGTTACCAGTCGTAAGTACATAAAGAAAAATAAGATAGCGGCAGAGTACGTATTTTAATTGTGCTTAACTAGGATTTATGATATGATATCACTTATGAAATTCATGATGCTTAACACTATAAAAACCTACGCACGCCTAAACAAGATTTAGGGGGTAGAACTCGTCGTGCGAGACTCTATCTCCAGAAAAACAAAAAAACGTTAACCGGAATATTTTTACAAAGGCATATCATATGACAAATCAAGACAGCAAAAAAATGGGACTAATCCAGTGTACTTCGCTAGTAACTGGGAATTTAATAGGCTCAGGGGTGTTCATGTTGCCGGCATTACTAGCCGCATACGGATCTCCCAGTATTATAGGATGGGTGATTACGTCGATGGGGGCTACGTTTCTCGCCCTGATTTTCGCAGCATTAAGTGAGCGAATTCATGATTGCAACGGCGGGCCACATGTTTTTATAAAAGAAGCCTTCGGTAAAGAGGCCGGGTTCTGGGCAGCCTGGGGTTACTGGGTGCTAACATGGTCAAGCAATACCGCTTTACTGGTAACGGCAGCCAGCTATCTAGCAAAAATCAAGGGTCTAATAGCTATAACGGGTCCTCTATCAAGCATGCATCTATTATCTCTACAGCTTGCATTATGGGCAGCTGTCACACTGATCAACTTATTTGGGGTGAAAAACGCGGCAAGATTTGAGCTAGCGGTAACAATATTAAAAATTATCCCAATTATCGGGATTCCTGTAGGCGCCCTATACTATATCAAGTGGGGACATTTCGTGCCATTTATGCCAGCAGATTCAAGTATGCACTTAGGAAAGGCGCTAGAGCAGTCGGTGTTTTTGACATTATGGGCCTTCATTGGGGTCGAGTCGGCCACCGTGCCCTCACAAGAAGTGGATAATCCAGAAAAAACGGTTGGACGTGCAACGATTATTGGCACAGCCTTAGCGTCTGTTGTATATATTCTAGGCTCTGTCGCGGCTATTGGGGTTTTGGGAAATGCCATGTTGGCAAAGTCTGCAGCGCCGTACGCCGATCTTGCTAGTCAGATATTCGGAGGGAACTGGGCAGATGTGATTGCATCATGCGCTGTTATCAGTTGTGTAGGGGCATTTAATGGCTGGACGTTAGTCGTTGCTAGAATCGCGCAAGGTGCAGCAGAGCAAGGGCTGTTCCCGGAGATTTTTGCCAAAAAAGATGCTAAAGGCACCCCAATTATGAGTATTCTAATAGCCTCTAGCTGCACATTAATATCGATATTATTTACGATAAATGAGAATATGCTATCGCAGTTCAATACAATTGTAGAAATAGCTGTGACGCTTATTTTATTGATGTATTTAGCAAGCGTCACAGCGTATTTTAAAATCATAAAGCCTAAGACAGTTGCCGCTATTTCTATAGGTATAGGGGCAGGGATATTTGTGCTATTTGGCTTATACGCCTCAGGCCTTACTAAAATAGGGGCAGCATTGCTGCTGCTAATGACAGGGTTGGTTTTTAGGCAGAATATGCATAAAAGAAAAGATGTCTTAGCAGTGGCATAGAGCTATCTTATTTCAATAAGGCGCGTGTGTCTCTTTTGATATGCTAGCGATGTAAAGAGCCAAAAGAATAGAGAAAATCAGTTATAGAGGAAAACAAGATGTTTAAAGTAGGTGACCCAAAAGGGCGAGCAGAACAAGAAAATGTAGAATCAAGGCAGAAAAGAGTCGAGGAACTGCAAGAGCGTTTGGAAAAAATGAAAGCCAATCAAGAGATGAGAGAGCACTTTTTTAAAAATGGCATAGAAGTAATAAATATGGTTGTGAAGGCAAGCCCAGTTGGGGGGTTGGGGGTTTTTCCTGAGCCAGAAGCACTACGAGAGATAAAGCAGAGGCTAGAAAGAAAAAAGGAAGAAACACTAGCGCATATCACCAAATATTGCAAAGATATGACCGGATCTCAGAGAAAGGATCTTGAAACGGGTATGGCGTTAAAAATGAAAGAAACGCCGGTCATACTCGGTGAATATGTGGAGAATCCGGATTTAGAGCATGCAGAAAAAGAAGGAGATAATTCGATGCGTATTCTGACAGTCTATGGCATCAGTAGAACTTTTTTAAGAAGCGATCAAAGCCAGGATATAATTAGTGACGATCATCATATAAAAGCGGGATACAAAGGCGGTGATCTAGCAGCAT
>CAXGBK010000147.1:0-5352 GCA_964008345.1 uncultured Coxiella sp. | reverse complement strand
TTTTGAAAATGTTACCCAAGAACCAAGCGATAAAACACTCGTCTGAAGACCGGTTTTTCCTAGTGAACGATACTGCATGCAAACAACATAACATCTAAAAAGCCAGAAAAGCAACCGAATACAGTAAATAATATCTTAATAAATGCATTAACCAAATCTATATGAAGGTTTGTATGGTGCAATTTTACCTCTTTTAAAGATGGGCACGCTCAAAAAGCGTATACGGTCTACTACGCGGAGTGTTCAAATCCCTTTTTCACGTCCAGTTTATAATACACGAAATATAAAAAACATATCATAGGAGCTTGTTTTAGTGGTAGTTAATCGATATTTATCGAAAAAGTGGCCTTACATGCTCGCTATCACAGCAATGATACTATACTAAGCGCATGATAAGCATTCTTGTATTAAGATCAACGACGGTTGCTTACATATACAATATTAGATATGTGCAAAGTCTTTTTTCGCCAACTGAGGTAGGATAATATTGTGTATGCGTCTAAACATCTAAACTTTTTTAAAAAACACACTAGAATAATATTGTAATTCAGCAATAGATTCTAAAATATCATCGAGCGCACGGTGGGTATTGTTCTTTTCAAAGGGTTTAGCATGTGAATGCATGGCCTCGTAGAGAATTTTAACCGAAGTAACATCGATATTTCGATAATGAAGATGATCGGTAATAGATGGCATATGTTGCTGTAAAAAACCGCGATCGGTACCGATAGAATTGCCACACAGAGGTGCAGTATTAGCAGCTGTATGGCGTTTGATAAAATCAAGCGTATCCTGCTCAGCCTGACTGTGGGAAATGCTGCTTTCACGAATTCGCGTTAACAAACCTGATTCTGTATGCGTTTTTTCAACCCACGGATTTAAATCGGTTAAAGCAGATTCTGGTCGGTGGATAACATAGTTGGGGCCTTTGGCGATAATATTTAATTCACAATCGGTGATAACGGTGGCAATCTCAACAATTACATCGTTTATTACATCCAGACCTGTCATTTCAAGATCCATCCAAACGTATCGATCCATACCTACTTCCATTAATCGTCTGCATACAATAGCAGAAAAATGCCCAAGAATGTAGTTTTATATAAAAATAAACCGTATAAGATTGTATAAAATATTGACATATATTCAGATACATAATAAAATGGTGTTATAATTTTTTTAATAAAAGGACACCCGTTATGCCAAAATCAAAAAATAATATCAAAAAAATCGCGAAAGCTATAGAGAAAGACCTGAAAAAAACAGCTCGAAAAACCTCTAAAGTCATTAAGAAACTCAAGCCAGCGATACAAGAAGTCAAAAAAGTCGTGAAAGCGGCTAAAGCAGGGAAACCCGCAAAAGCCATCAAAAAGTTAAAGCCAGCTTTTCATGAATTAGGTAAAATTGTAGAAGCTTCAAATATTGGGAAAACTACAAAAATAGCAGAGAAACTCAAACCAGCTATGCAAAAAACCTCTGAAGTAGTCAAAAATCTTAAGCCAGCTATCCAAGAAGCTAAAGAAGTCGTAAAGGCAGTTAAAGCAGGAAAACCTGCAAAAGCAGCCAAGAAGTTAAAGCCAGCACTTCACGAGGCTGGAAAAGCACTTAAAGAGCTAAAGCCACTTAAAAAGATAGTCAAACAAATCACATCTGAAGAAACACTAAGCACCAAAATGGTGCAGGATCTATTTAAACGAATAGCTCGTGACCTCAACAGACAAGTATTACGTTTTTTGACAATAACGCCAAATAAAAATAGAAAAAAGCAAGCAATTAAATCTGTTACTGCTGCTGATGTTTTAGCTACAGACAACACTTCGACAAATGTTCCTCTGATTGCAGATGCTGTAAAAAGCTCAGCCTTTGCAGAAGTCATCGAGACAGCAAACAAAAATGCATCACCAAATACAGATACCGCGGAATCGTTTGAAGAAGCTGCATCACAATCGATACAAACGGAAGCTGCGCCACTAGATGAATTCACTACTGAATCGTTTGAAGGAGCTGCATCTCAATTGATACAATCGCAAGATAGTCTGTATGAAAACGCATCATCTGAATTCACTGCTGAAGTATTTGAAGAAGCTGCATCACAACTGATGGAATCTCAAGAAATATTTGGTCAAGATGCTGATAGCGAATCAGAAGACACCATAACAATGTTCTCTGGTCAATCGATTGCTGCCTCCATGTTTGATGAAGAAGATGATTGGATTGATTTAGGCAATGAAGATAAACACACAGACGTAGCCAATAGTACAACTATTTAATAGCCAGTCTGCACACAATAAAAAACACCCTGCAAGAAAAATGGAACCTTCAGGGTGTTTTTTTATGCGTTTTATCTCGATTGTAGCAAGCAAAGATGTGGGATTTTATCGTATTTTGGTCAAGATTAAGTAATTTAATCGGTTTATTTATGTGACATTGGTTGAAATATACAAATTAGCGCACATAACTATAACAGTTGTGTTTGAATGACATAACATAAATGTAAACAGCCAAAAGGAGCTACATATGGCAATTAATCTTAAACCAAGAAACGATCGTGTTATAGTCAAGCCTGATGAGGAAGAGGAACAGTCGGCTGGGGGCATTGTACTAGCACCATCCGCATCAAAAGATAAGCCTCAGCAAGGAACGGTTCTAGCAGTTGGATGCGGAAAGATGAATGATGCAGGCAAACTCGTTCCCGTTGGGATTGAGACAGGCAGTAAGGTTTTATTTGGAAAATATTCCGGAACAGAAGTCAAAATATCAGGAGATACCGTTCTGGTTCTACGTGAAGATGACATCATGGCGATAGTCGAATAGATTTATTTAATTTTTATTATACAAGCAAAGGAGAGACACTATGAGTGCAAAACAAATAACAGCAGGCCAAGAGGCTATGATGAAAATGGCAGAAGCAATCGATATGGTAACAAAGCCAGTTGAAGCGACACTTGGTCCAGAAGGGCGCTGTGCAATATTAGAGAGCAGTTACGGAGGACCAAAGGCAACAAAAGACGGCGTTAGCGTAGCCAAAAGCCTTGAGTTTTCAGACCCAGTGATCAACATCGTTGCACAGCTTATTAAAGAGGCTGCATCAAAAACCAACGACATTGCTGGTGATGGAACCACAACCGCCACCGTTCTAACTCGAGCCATCCTAAAAAAAGGTATTGAATCAGCAACAGCAGGCGTAAGCCGTATTGATTTGAAACGAGGCATCGATCTAGCAACAGAAGCACTCATAAAAGAGTTGAACAAAAACTCCAAGCCGTGTACCGACCAAAAAGCGATCGAGCAGGTAGGTACAATTTCAGCAAATTCCGATTCAGCAGTTGGAAAAATTATCGCAGAAGCAATGGAAACAGTAGGTAAAGAAGGTGTTATCACGGTAGAAGAAGGATCCGAAGTACACAACACGATTAAATGCGTCGAGGGCATGCAATTTGACCGAGGCTATTTATCTCCGTACTTCATCAACAAGCAACAAAGCATGTCGGTTGAGCTAGAAAATCCATTTATTTTAATCGTAGACAAAAAGATCACCAACATACGTGAAATGTTGCCATTATTAGAATCGATTGCCAAAGCTGGACGTCCATTAATGATGATAGCTGAAGATGTCGAAGGTGAAGCGCTAGCAACACTCGTGGTAAACAACATGCGTGGTATCGTTAAAATATGCGCTGTCAAAGCCCCAGGATTTGGAGATAGACGAAAAGCAATGCTACAAGATATTGCAGTACTAACCAAAGCACAAGTTATCGCTGAGGAAGTAGGCCTAACACTTGAAACCGCAACGGTTGATCAACTGGGTTCCGCAAAGCGGGTTCTAGTCACGAAAGAAGAGACAACGATCATTGATGGTGCGGGTGATGCTAAAGATATCAAAGAACGTGTCGGGATGATTCGTAATGAAATTGAAGCAAGTACATCAAGCTATGATAGTGATAAATTACAAGAACGTGTAGCAAAACTTGCTGGTGGTGTGGCGGTTATAAAGGTCGGTGCAGCAACAGAAGTTGAGATGAAGGAGAAAAAAGCAAGAGTAGAAGATGCATTAAATGCTACCAGAGCTGCAGTCGAGTCAGGTATTGTCCCTGGTGGTGGTGTGGCACTTATTCGTGCGGCTAAAGCCTTGGAGGGCCTAAAAGGCGCCAATGACGCACAAAACATCGGTATACGAATTGTTAAAACGGCTATGGAAGCGCCACTAAGACAAATTGTCAGCAATGCTGGCGAAGACGCATCCGTTGTGCTACATAATGTTCGTGAAGGAGAAGGAAACTACGGATATAATGCAGCTAATGCTAGCTATGGTGACATGGTCAGCATGGGTATTATCGATCCTACAAAGGTAACCCGATCTGCGTTACAAAATGCTGCATCCATTGCAAGTATGATGATCATTACAGATTCTATCATAACATCTGAGCCTAAGAAGGATGATGGCGCAGATGCATCCGGTGCTGGCGGCATGGGCGGCATGGGTGGCATGGGCGGTATGGGCGGCATGATGTAACCTATACGTCTAAATTACGTAAAAAAGGGGTGCTTTTTAACGCACCCCTTTTTTATGCCAGATGTTTGCCTATAAAGAGCTTTCTGGTAGACTGTGTTGACAAAATATCAGTAATATTATACACTTATTATGACTGAATAGGGGGTTTGAAATGAGCATCAACAGCGTTCAAGAAAGCATTATAAATAAAAATAGTGAAGTAGGTATCATGCTAGAACCTTTTTTTAAGTATTACTTAAGACCCTATGATAGTCATGAGTCTGGTGCATTACTAAGCCGCCCACACCACGGTCTAATGCACGTATCTAGGGTTGCTTTTTATGTGGAGGTATTGCATGACCTACACAGAATACATCAAAATCCTGCTACCTCTAAAAAAATCAAAAAATTAACAACGGAGCTTCATATAACTGAAAAAGATTTATTGAACTACACAGTATGCACGGCTTTTTTACATGATGTTGCCCGTAAAGGGGACGGTCCTGACAAATGGGACAAAGATAGTGCCAAGCAAGCAAAAGATCTGCTTATACAGCACAAAGCAAATCTTCCTATTAAGGATCCTGCTATTACGCACATTTTTTCCGAAATTATCCACTTTAAAGATGCACCCAAGGACTATCAAGAATCTGTTCAGGCCTATCTAGCTGAGCACAAAATGGAAATAGATGTCGAAGCTATGCTTTACCTCCACTCACTAATTCATGATGCCGATGTTATCGATGTTATGCGTGTTCGGAGTCGGTTCGATATAAGTTATCTGTACTGCTCTAAGCTATTTAGTACGCAAGAATCTAGTAAAGATCTAATATCCTTGATAGGCTCAGCAGGCAAACTAA
>CAXGBK010000146.1:0-6242 GCA_964008345.1 uncultured Coxiella sp. | reverse complement strand
TAAGCATATGAGTTGTGTTTGTAGTAGATTATGTTACTATATTTTCAATTGAATCGGTGATGTTTTTAAGCCGATCGTAACTGTGAGCGCTATGCAATCCTTATTGCAAAAAGATTTTAAGAAGTCCAATATAGTAATTGTTGGCGATTTTATTGTTGATTATTACCATCATGGCGCTGCTGATCGCCTGTCTCCTGAGGCACCTGTTCCGGTTGTTAAGATAGCCAGAGAGGAGGCAAAGTTAGGTGGGGCAGCAAATGTTCTGCGTAATGCTTGTTCGTTGGGCTCGGAAGTTATACCTTTTTCGGTGGTTGGAGACGATCAGTGGGGGCATTGGCTACTTGCTACGTTGAAAGAGATGGCGGTAGATACTTCGGGCATATTGGTGTCGTCTTCTCGGTGTACGACCTTAAAGCAAAGAATATTGAGCTCGCAACAGCAGATTGTGCGTTTTGATAAGGAAGATCGTCATGCACTGAGCTCGGATGAACGTGCGTTTTTGTTATCAAAATTTGCTATGCAGATAGATAAGGCAGATCTTGTTATTATTTCTGATTATGCCAAGGGTTTACTTTGTCCTGTGTTCACGCGTGCTATCATTGAGCTGGCAAATAAAGCCCGTATTCCTGTTTTTGTGGATCCAAAAGGGGTCGATTATCAAAAGTATCAAGGTGCTTATTTATTGTGTCCCAATAGAAAAGAGGCAGAGCTTATTCTTGGGGTGGAAATACAAACCAAAGAAGCGATTGCAAAGGCTCTAGCAGTCATGAGGCAAACGTATCATTTGACTTGTGCAATGATGACGTTGGCTGAGGAGGGTGTGGCGTATGATGATGCTAATGAGATCAAGTATATTCCAGCTTGTAAGGTTCCTGTGTATGATGTGACGGGTGCGGGTGATGCATTTATTGCCGCACTTGCTTTTGGATTTTCACAGGATCTAGGCCTATCAAGGTCGGTATCGCTAGCGAACATGATTGCTTCTGAATCGGTGCGTTATGTTGGGAATGGTGTTTTGACGCTTACGGATGTTTATAAGCGTTATTCAAATAGTGAATCCGCTAGCAAAGTGGTTTCATGGTCGTTTTTGCAGAAAATTTTGACACATAGGCCTGGTAAAGTTGTATTTACCAATGGTTGTTTTGATGTTCTACATGTGGGGCATTTGACGTATTTGCAGCAAGCGCGTGCGCAGGGTGATTTTCTTGTTATTGGGGTCAACTCCGATGCCTCAGTAAAGCGGCTAAAAGGCGAACAAAGGCCTATTCATACCCTTGCTGATAGGATGGCAATGTTGTCAGGTTTTGCGTTTGTGGATGCCGTTGTTGCCTTTGATGAGGATACGCCTTATGAGTTGATTAAACTGGTTCAGCCTGATGTTTTAGTGAAAGGTGGTGATTATCAAGTGGAGAATATTGTCGGTCATGATATCGCTAAGGAGACAAAAGTTTTAGCATTTGTGCCTGGCCATAGTAGTTCTACCGTCTTACAAAAGTTAGAGGCATTATGAGCGATACAAATGTGGTAAATCCAAGTCTCTGTTTGCACGATCATATTCGTGCACATCAAAATGTGTTGTCACAAATGGTTGTCTATGAACCGTTATTGCAGGATGTGGTTGGGGTTTTGATTCAGGCTCTAAAAAATAAAAAAAAAATTATGATCGGGGGTAACGGTGGTAGCGCTGCAGATGCACAGCATATCGCTGCTGAACTTGTAGGTCGTTTCCAAAAGGAGCGTATAGCATTGCCCGCTATAGCTTTGAGTACGGATACCTCAATCTTGACTGCGCTCGGTAATGACTATGGTTATGAGCATATTTTTTCTAGGCAGGTTGAAGCGTATGCTCAGAATGGAGATGTTCTCTGGGTATTATCAACGAGTGGTAATAGCCCCAATATTCTTAGAGCTTTGGAGAAAGCCAAAGAGCGCGCTATTTGTACGATAGCTTTTTTGGGCAAAGACGGTGGCGCAGCTAAGTTTTTTTGTGACTATCCGTTGGTGGTTCCATCGGATTTTACTGCCCGCATACAGGAAATGCACATGTTTTTATATCATGTTGTGTGTTCAGCGATCGATGATGCTTTTTCATTAGATGGGTAAATGACCGATAGATCAGTGCATACCGGATATTGGTTTTGTGATGCGTCACCATTGTACCACCAAAGTTTTTTAATGCCAGCTTGTTCTCCTGCTTGCATATCGGTTTTTTTATCCCCAATTAGCACAGAGTCTGCGAGTTGTATATGATGCGCCTGCGCTGCCTGTAAAATCATACCAGGCTTGGGTTTTCGACAATTGCAATGGGCATTTGGTAGATGAGGGCAATAGTAAGTTGCTCGAATGGGGATGCCTTGGTCGGAAAAGGTTTTTTTTATGAAAGCGCATAACGTTGAAAAGTCCTTATGATCATACATTTTTCTGCCAATGCCTGATTGGTTGGTCACAATAATAAGTTGATAGTGCTGTTTTACAAAGCGGCGGCACAGTGTGAAAATATGCGGGCAGAAGACAATGTCTTCTTTTTTATGTACGTAGCCGAAGTCTTCGTTTATGACGCCATCTCTATCTAGAAATAGTGCTTTAGGCATATTCTGGCTCTGAAGCTTTGGAGAATTTCTTCATGATGGATAGAAGGTTTTTGAGAATATCGCTTGTCTTGATAAGATTCATATGTTCGGCGGATAGCGCTGTGTTGATCGGTGTTTTAGGATGGTTTCGCTCAGGTTTTGCTGGGTTGTCATCTGAAAATAAAGTGATGCTGGGTGTTCTTAGTGCCCAGGCCATGTGCACTGGTCCAGTATCAGAGCCGATTACCATGTTTACTTGGTCTATTAGAGCTTTCAATTCACGATAGCGATAGCGTTTATTAAGTGCTTTAATGCGTATGTTGCCTTGGCATCGCCTTTGGATGTTTTTTGCTATTTCTCGCTCTTTGTTGTTCCCCCAGCCAATGATAATATTACACGCTGTTTGAGGTGGTATGGATTGGATGAGATGGATGTATTTAAATGCTGGATAGGTTTTTTTTATGTTGCTGGCGCCTGGGAAGATTAAAATATTAAAGTGATTTGGGAGTAGGATGTTGCTTAGGTTAGGGCTTTGCTCTTTTTTATAAAAAAGATATTTTTCTTGCTTTGTGAGTATGTTGTTTTTATAACGTATTTTTCGGAATTCCTCTTGAAATAAGAATGCATTTCTCTTGAATACAGAATCTTGGTAGGCGATGTCGTGGGTTTTGTCGTAAAAATAGCATGCAAGCCATTCACGACAGCCGCGTTGTGTAAAGCCTACGCTTTTTCCTTTTAGTAAATAACTGATGGCAGCGCTTTTGATTAAGGATTGTAAATCAAAAATCATATCGTATTCATCATCGTGGTGGCGTATCTGTAATAGGCCTTTTATGGTTTGCCATGCGTTGGCTTGTGAATGGTATGGTAGCGAAACTATTTGATCTATGTAGGGATTGTCTTCTAGAATTTCAGCAAGATCTCGGGTTACAAACCAGTCGATGGAGCTTTGTGGAAACGCTTTTTTGAGGATGCTTGGTATAAAGCTTGCGTGAATAATATCGCCTAGGGCAGATGTTTTGACAATGGCTATTTTCATGGTGGCTTACTCTTTCTCGTAGGGTTCACTGTGCTTGCATTCGGGACAAACGATTTCTTCACCGTTACGTTTGGTTGTTTTGTGCATGGTAATGGGGTACCCACACGCGCTGCAGGGTCTTGCAAGAGGAGGATGGGAAACAATATATTTGCATTTTGGGTAGCCTTGGCAGGAGTAGAAAAAATTGCCGCGTCGTGCTTTTCGCTTACTAAGCGTATTTTTATTACAAAGTGGACAAGTGACCCCTGTATCTTCTGCTTTGTTTAACGATTCAATATATTTGCATTCAGGGTAGCCGCTGCAACCGATAAATTTGCCGTAACGTCCTTGTTTATATATGAGTTCTTTGCCACAAGTTGGACAGTCTCTTCCTGGTTTTTCTTGCGCTTCTTCTGCTGTTTCAGCGGTTTCTTCTAAGCTTCGCGTATAATCGCATTCGGGATAGTTACTGCAGCCGATAAATCGGCCATTACGGCCTAATTTGCTAACCAAGTGGTGTGCTTTACATTTGGGGCACGTTTCATCGAGTTTTTCTTCGGTGATGTCTTTGCGTTGTACATTATCGTTGATATCGATTAGTAGTTTGGAGAAGGGTTGCCAAAAATCATCCAGTAAAGGTACTAGTGCTTGCTCACCCCTTGAGAGCGCGTCGAGTTTATCTTCAAGGCCGGCTGTGAAATCATAGTCGACATAACGTGTAAAATAAGCCGTTAGAAACTTGTTAACAACTTGACCGACATCGGTGGGGTGAAAGCGTTTGCTTGTTAATTCAACATATTCTCTTTGTTGTAACGTAGAGATGATGCTAGCATAGGTAGAAGGTCTCCCAATACCATATTCCTCTAAAGCTTTGATCAAGGATGCTTCTGAATAACGAGGTGGTGGTTCTGTGAAATGTTGTTTGGGATCGATTTTTTCGCATGCTAATGGCTGGTTAACCGTTAGTTTGGGTAGATAGTTTTCTTTGGTTTCATCGTTTTCGTTTTCTTCAAGGCCTTCTCGGTACGCGAGTAGGTATCCTGGATCTCTGATACTGGAGCCAGTGGTTCGAAATATGGCGACGTTTTCTGATGAGATATCAACGCTTACTTGATCTATGGTTGCTACTTGCATTTGACTGGCCATGGTGCGTTGCCAGATCATACGATAAAGCTTGATTTGATCGTTTGATAAGGCATCTTTTAGGCTTTCTGGTGTTTTGTTAATATGCGTTGGCCGTATGGCTTCGTGTGCTTCTTGCGCATTTTTTGTTTTGGACTTGAATATCCTGATAGCTGGGTTTACCGATTTGCTCCCGTATTTTTTTTCGATGAAAGCCCGTATTTGCGCAAGTGCCTCGTCTGCAATTTGTACGGAATCGGTTCGCATGTAGGTAATTAAACCCAGTTGCGCGCCATCTACATCGATTCCTTCGTAAAGTTGTTGTGCAATACGCATGGTTCTTGATGCGCTAAAACCGAGTTTTTTCACAGCTTCTTGCTGTAAAGATGCGGTGATAAAGGGCGGTGGTGGGTTTTTCTTTTTACTGCGCTCTTTAATGGCGCTGACGATCCAACTGTCTGTGGGTTGTTTGGATAATGTTTGTACGACTTGTTCTGCATGGTCTGTGTTTGTTACACTAAATTGTTCCAGTTTTTTGCCTTCAAAATGCGTCAGTTTACTCTGGATATTTTGATGGTCGCTTTTAAAATGGCCGTGAATGGACCAGTATTCTTTGCTTTGGAATTTTTCTATTTCTTGCTCCCGTTCACAAATCATTCTTAGTGCAGGACTTTGCACCCTCCCTGCGGAAAGCCCTCGACGAATTTTTCGCCATAAAAGCGGGGATAGCTTAAAACCTACTAAGTAGTCTAGTGCGCGGCGTGCTTGTTGTGCATCTATGAGATTTTGTGCAAGATCTCTTGGGTTTTCTACCGCTTCAAGGATGGCTCTGCGTGTGATTTGGTTGAAAACGATGCGGTTAACGGTTTTATCCTTTAAGAGTCCTTTTTCTTCGAGGAGTGCTTTTAAGTGCCAAGAGATGGCTTCTCCCTCTCTATCTTGGTCGGTTGCGAGTAGTAATGTATCAACTTTCTTGACAGCTTTGGCGATGATGTCGATGTTATCTTGGTTTTTCTTAATCGCTTCATACTTCATAGCAAATTGATTTTCTGTGTCTACGGCGCCTTCTTTAGGGATTAGGTCACGGACATGTCCAACAGAAGCTAGCACTTGGAATCCTTTGCCAAGATATCCTTTAATGGTTTTTGCTTTTGCGGGTGATTCTACTATTACAAGTGTTTTAGCCATTTTGGGTCGTTGAAGTTGGGTAATCGTGCTGATTATAGATGACAATGTGATATTTTTCAATTTTTTTAGATGTTTTTGCCTTTTTACAGATTGTAATAGGTTTCTTTTTTGCTGATTACTAGATTTTTATAATCGGTGATGAGTATAAAAATAATAGTTTAATCAATTGCCTATTGATTTTATTTGTGGTTTTTAGTATCCTATACACTTATTAAAAATCGATGATATATAGTATGCATACAGATAATAGAAATTTGACGAGTTTACAAGCCGGAGTTCTTACTTTAGACCAACTTCCTACATCAGAACGTACATTCGATGTGTGCATGGCTGCAGTGCAATTG
>CAXGBK010000145.1:0-3063 GCA_964008345.1 uncultured Coxiella sp. | reverse complement strand
TTCAGGCGCCTTATCTGTAAACAAAGATGAAAAAAACGCACCGATTGCACTAAAAATGACAGAGATCATTTCACAAAACATATTCACAATTTGATATAGTAATTCACCAAAGGAAGATATTGCTTTTCGAAACTCTGAAGAAAATGAATCGTTGTTCTCAAATGCTTTATTTTCATCCTGGTCACCATACGAGCCATGTTCGGCCACGTCCGGATCAGTAGCATCTGTAGGCGAAATATTAGCAGCCCGAATTCCAGCATGAACTTGCTTCTCTAAACTTTCTAAAGCAGCATAGTAATCATCGTCCTTTAATATACCACTTTCATTAAAACGCTGTACGGTCGAAAATAAACGATCGAATATTTCCGCTGGCATTGTCTCTTTCAATAAAAGTGTTAAACTTTGCTCTATTTCATTAATTTCATATCTTGTAACCATTCTATTCTCCTTAATTATTAATATAAAACACCGTTAACGCATATACGACCAGATGCACGACTTCTTGATGATTCACGACCAGAACTTGATTGTGAAGGACTGGTAGGTTGCCTGCCACCAAATGGACCCGGTCCATATGATTCATAAGAAGAACTGGGTGTTGAAAAATAAGAGGACGGCCGCGCATCACCAGAAGAGGCAAACGAATCAGGATCATTCTGAGACGTTGAAGATTCTCGCTCACCAAAGAGTAGTGTCCATAGACCTTTGAAAAAATCCTGAAATCCCTTCATAAGACTTCCAAAAGACTCAAAGAAACGACGCGGTAACGAAGTAAACCATGTAGACCAACTTGACGTAGGCGCTGTATCAGCATGCGGGGGTATACCCGTATAACGAGGATCTCTATGGCTACAATCATCCTGATATTGGGCATCTATATCGCTGTAATATTGACTAACCCTCTGTTTCATACGATATAAATCATGTGAAACAACACCATGTAGATTTGTCAAATAGTCTACTTGTAAACCATCTCTATGAGCCTTCATACCATTGAGCTCTATCTGTGTTAAAATATTTTGCAAATTTTCTCTAAAATCCATCTGGAATCGAGTTAATTCATTATCGTTTTGTTTTTTCTTTTTCGCTAAAATTCGATTCTGTTCTTGGAATAACTTTTGTGCTTCCCCAACAAGGCAATCGATTTGTGACTGTATCTGCTTGACAGTATTTTCAGTTGGCATAATCAACTCCTTCTTAATTATCGTTATATAAACACCATTTTATAGAAAAAAGTGTTAATTGTCAACCCTATATAACAACAAAGCTTGACTATACAATGGGGGTAAGCTAACGTAAGCACACACAAAGTCCTGGACGCTGCTATCGTGACCTTCAACCATTACTTTCATAGCCCTAACCTACATAAAAATTCGCTGATCGTTCTCTCGGAAGATGATATCTGGATCACACAACTAAATAACCATACATGTCACCGGCTAACCATCGATCTTGGTAAAATATCTAACGCCCAATTCTCACCCGATGGTAAACATATCGCATTTAGCGCCACCTCAGAAGGAAGCGAGGAAGTGTACATTATCGCTACGGCAGGAGGATTGGCAAAAAGGCTTACATTTCTCGGGCAAAGAGCGCACGTACGTCGTTGGAAAGACCTTCAAACCATTGTTTTTTCTAGCACACACCAAAGCCCCTTCAACAGCTCACAACTTTACGAAATCGATATCACAGGCTCTCAACCAAAGCCCTTAGAATATGGCCCTGCAAAAGATATAGACTTTGGTCCAGAATCTGGTGATGTGGTAATTGGAACCAATGGCTATGGCTATCAAGAAAATACCATCAGTTTCATGCGATACCGTGGCGGACTAACAGGTAATATTCTCATCAAGCACGGTGATAAAACATTTCAACATCTCCTCGAAAAAGATGCCAACCTTATCGCCCCAACCTGGCACAAAGATAGAATTTACTTCCTAAGCGATTACCAAGACCACGGAAATATTTACTCCTGTCATACCTCGGGTAAAGATCTAATACGGCACACCCATCATGAAGACTTTTATGTGCGTTCATTCTGTCTTTATAATGAAGATATTATCTATGCCCAACAAGGAAACATTTATCATCTTAACCTAAAAACAGAAAAAACAGCGGTACTACCATTACAAAAACAAAGTTCCCAACCACACCAAAATCGACAATTTGCACACCCATCCATCCATCTAGAAGCAGCAGCTCTATCCGAAGATGGAGAATATATCGCACTCAGTAATCGAGGTCGATTATTTTTTATGCCAAGTTGGCAAGGTGGATCTCAGCATCTAAGCAGTACTTCATACAAACGATTTAAAGAAATAGATTTCCTTGGAAAAGACCAGCTCATTGCAAGTGCAGACCACGGTAAAAAAGATGTATTACATCTATTTGATCGCCAAGCACCTTATCGAGAAACGACTCTAGAAACGTTTGATTTAGGAAGAGTTGAACACATGCGTGCCTCCCCTGATGGCGCAAAAGTTGCCATCAGTAATCACCGCCATCAACTATTGGTAATTGACATCAAGAAAAATCGCATCGTCACAGTGGAGCACTCACCCTACAATAACCTCTCCAACTTCGACTGGTCAAATGACAGTTGCTGGCTGGTCTACAGTTGCTCAAACAGCCACGATACTGCCACACTCAAACTATACGACATTGCCAAACGAAAAAAACACACAATCACGACCGGACAATATGCAGACTACTGCCCTGTTTTTGACCCGGGCGGCCACTACATTTACTTTTTATCTCAAAGAAACATCCACGCAAAGATGGATGAACTTACTTTTCAATACGGCTATCAAAACACCAGTAAAATATACTGTATCAGCCTACAAAAGGAGAACCCTAACCCATTCCTGCACACGCAAGATAACAGCGCAACCGATGCAACATTATCAACTGATAAATCCGATAAAAAAAGCAAAAAAACAGCCGACCGCATGATCATCGATACCGAGAATATACAAACTCGATTATCTGCTTTCCCGCTTCCACCAGGAAGATACACGCAGCTATTAGCTACCGATAAAAAACTGTTTGTACTCAATAAATCAT
>CAXGBK010000144.1:0-4392 GCA_964008345.1 uncultured Coxiella sp. | reverse complement strand
GATATGAAAAGATATGGCCGTGTGTATACTTCTAAAGCATTCCCAAGAGTAAGCATTTTATGTGATTCCAAAATGGAAGATGACCCAACGTATACGCTTGCTGTATCTAAGCCTAAAAGAGAACCCTTCGACATGAGTGATAGATTAAAAGACCTATCCGATAAACTAGAGAAGGATGTCTATTCCAAATTAGAGATAGAAGAGGACTGGGCTTCCATGACGTCATATCCAACAAGTGAATATTCCTTGGGAAAGATTACTGGTAGACTGCGTGAGAGTGAACGGGTTATAGGAGCCATAAATACATGCCACACTGCACAAAAAAAGCAGGTGCAAAAAGCTTTTGAAGAGCGTGGTTTTTTGCAAGTAATACAGAGTTGGATTAGCGATAACCTTCTTGCATTTAAGGATACTTATGGTCAATTAAGAGATTTGGTTTCCGAAACAACATTATCATTAACATACCCTTTTATCGATCCAGATGCCGTCTTAGACCGTACATGGATGGAGCTATACAAAGATTTATTAAAAGACGATCAAAACCTTGCCGCGCATTTCCACGTATCAGAAAAAGAGGTCATGACCTTACGACAATTATTCCTTGATTTAATTTGGTTGCAAACCGAAATAGCGCACTGGGATCGTGTAAAAGAAGATTATCAAAACAAGGATTATGAGAAAGCTTGCGATCGTGTTTTGTCCAAAAGAGGCTATAAGCCGAGTTCTGAGACCTGGTATTTGATGTTACAAGAGCTGGGGCTTGACATTAGGTTTAGGGCTAGGCAGGTTGAAATAGCGATGAACCTTCAAAACCCGGGCGTGATCGACAGCTTACCAATTGGTGGTGGCAAAACGGCAATGTTACCAGCGTGTTTGATGACGGCATTAATGGTAAGAGACAAAAAGTGTATGTTGATACTTCCTGAAAGTTTAGTCGCAACGCAGGGTTCATTGATACGATCTATGATGTGCTCGATATATGGGGTTAGTATGAGCTGTCTGCTAATCGACGATTTCAATTTTTCTGATCAAAAACGAGCTCAAACCTATGTAAATTTGCTTCTAAAAGAAAGACTGATTCTAACAACAAAAGAAACGTTGCAGGGGCTATGTAATGTCTGGGTTGAACAACGCGCAAAAAGAATCACACATCCTCTATCAAACATCATTGATATTATAAGAGGCTTCCAAATATTTGTAGATGAAGTAGATAGCGTTTTTTCATTATACAACAAGGTTGTATTTTCATTGAACGAGCAAAAAAATCTCGAACCAAAATACTTCAGGTTCTTCAAGAAAGCTTACGAAGTCATGACCATCGATGTGGTTAATCAAACTGGTAAGGAATTTGATTTTTCTGACTATAAATCGTCTCTGGAGGCACTAGTTGGTCATATCAGTCATGGATCTGATACGGTAAGTCAATATTTGATGCAACTTAACAATACCACCATGGATAATGATGAACAGTTATTGCAGTGGAAGGATATGATACACCGATTGTTACCAATGGTTGCAGAGATGTCATACGGTAAAGATTGGGGAACAAATGAAATAGGCATCGCGCAACCAAGAGATAATGGCCAAGAGACTGATATGCATTTTCAAGATCAGTCGCTAAAGATATTATTGAGTATGATAGCCGCAGATCGGTATAAAACAAGAAATATCATTGAAAAAATATGGCCAGATATTCTGAGGAATTACAAGCGT
Organism: uncultured Coxiella sp.; assembly: GCA_964008345.1. Classification (GTDB taxonomy): domain Bacteria; phylum Pseudomonadota; class Gammaproteobacteria; order Comchoanobacterales; family Comchoanobacteraceae; genus CACBGS01. The sequence continues at coordinate 2,679 of CAXGBK010000144.1, read as the reverse complement.
TGTGAATCGACGGATCAGATAAAAGACGCCATCCTCTACAAGATTTATGGAACAACACTACAAGATTATGACTTTAGCGATCAGGAAGATATAGATCGTTTTAAGGAGAGGCTCATTGACAAGTGTGAAACTAGTCTCGCAAGAAATAGAATACAGTTTTTATTAAATGCTTGTTTAGACAACTTAGTGTTTAAAAATATGGAATATCAAGAGCGGAGTGTGGAGTCATGCGGCGGGGATATTGCAGTATTTACCGGAAATAAAGGCGTATCTGGGATGACAGCAACAACGACAGAAGTACTCAATAAAGAAAAAATAGTATCTAGAGTGGATTTGAGTTACCAAATACTTGGGCCACTTGAAAAACAAAAAGATATGGGTTTTAGCGCGCTGTCGACAAATAGTTTCTCAGAAGAAGAATACCTTGCCAATTTGGAAGCACTATCTCATTCAGAGACACAAATGGTTATTGATCCTGATGAAATGTGCAAGAGTATTAAGCAATTTCACGAAAAAGTATACAGGGCAATTAGTAAAAAAAACAAAAGCCTGGAGTGGGTTCTATATTTTTCAGAAGGACAGTTTACTGGGTGGAACGTAGACACTGGCACAACAAAAAAACTTGAAAATTCCAGTCTAGACTATCTGCGTAGCGAACTAGCGTGTGAGCAGAATGCATGGCTAGTATGCGTAGATTCCGCGCGATCTCGTGGATTTGATATCGTGTTGTCTGAAAAAGCACACATGATACTCCTTCTAACACAATATACAACACTGCACGATATGATTCAGGCAATAGGTCGTCTTCGAATGCTTGAACGCGGTCAAACAGTATCGTTCATTGTAACAAAGTTACTAGCTGATCGGCTAAAAGACTTGAGTTTGTCCTCGATTATACACTATTTTTCCGAAAAATACGAACACGATTACCATCTTAATCAGAAGGAATTGAAAAAACAAAGAGACGACACAAAAAGAAAAGTCAAGATTAATAAATACGGGGAAATAACCGTTGTGCCAGAAGCATTTTTTAAAGAATACGACCCATATAAAATCGATCCGTATCAAGAAAGGCAAGGGTCTACTAGAATCGTCGAAGTTGAGGTTATACGCATTAAGCAAAAGGCAATTGGTGCTTCATTAGGTGTCATCGAAGGCAAATACCAGCCAGATTGGGATAACCAAAGAGGTGAGGAGTATGGAGGGATCTATTTCTCTAAAAACATCACAAAAAAAGGAAGTGCGGACTTAGCACGTCATCCAGCCAGAAGAGTAACCATTGATACAAGGCAAGGCGAAGATAAACTGGTGGTATTATCCATGGATGAGAAACTACCCAAGCGCCAACTGGATTTCTACACGCATGATATTGTCAATGATAACTTGGGTAAAATTGATGATAAGACAAAACAGTTTCTAAAAGAAAAATGTGGCTGGTTATTCATTTATAATAATGCGATCAAGCATGCTATTAAGCAAGACAAGCTAGGTAACCTCAAGGGCATAATTGATCCATGGAGAGATGAAAAGGCGATTTTGGGGTCATTGAAAGCATATGATCCAAATAGTGAAGGTCGCGATATAAGTCATAGTCTATTTGATAGATTTTTGTCACGATATAAAGTTATCAGTCGTGGCACAAATAGATTAGCTGCACACCAGCGCGGCGCTGCAGTCAGAGGCGTTCACCATAAAAACTTTTGCGGAATGTTAAATGATCATTTATGCACGACAGCAGAGCCACAAAGATCTAAAAGCAACGTCTTAAAACTGGCTGCCGAAATCCTAACATTATTGAGTAGAACAAGCGGTTATGGTGTGAAAAATGGTTTGTTTAACCAGCACCAATGGATAGTCTATCAAGATAAAGCACTTAAAGATCAGCAGTATGGCAGAGAGACAGCGCTAGATGGTCTTAAAAACAGGGTGGCCTTAAATCATGATACTGGTGAAAGAATAGATTGTACACATAACGCGTGGTATAAAAAAGCGAATTCGCAGAGAACCCTCGCATGGAAAAATTGGTTGTCAGTATTGCGTAAAGATATAGAAGCATGTCTGCAATCAAAGCATAACCTCAACAAGGAAGGTTGCATTAGAATCCATAAAAATCTTATGATGGGCTTGAAAAATTTGCCTTACTATAAAAATAGACCCATTGATTTTTCCGTTGCAAGTATTAGAGTTGCTTTCACTAAAGAGAAAGCGTTATTGGAAAGCGTCGCGCAAAAATCTAAAGAGCTTGCTAAGCACATAGAAAATCAAAAAGGTTTACATGAGACTGTGCAGGATCTTATTAGTGAGGCGATAGATAGCGCCTCGACTAAGATAAAAAAACAAAAAGATTCAATCCCTACAGATACAGATCAGCGCCGAAAATACCAAGGCGGGGATGTCAAGAACGCCGTTGGATTAAGAAAACTGTATCTAACTTATAAGGATCTATATTTTAGTAGGATCCCATCGGCAGAGAAGATACAAACCATAACAAGAAAGGTTTTAGCAAAACATGCGTATCAGAGAAAACGTAAAGCAGCCATTGCGCTTCAGGCAAAATCCAGGCAGTGCATAGCAAAGAGCACGAAAGAAGGTTTAGAAAAGAAAAAGCGTTTTAGATTGGGTAAGCTAATACCGCATATTCAACTTGCTTTAGCAAGCTTAAACCAAGGGCTTAGGTCT
>CAXGBK010000143.1:0-1725 GCA_964008345.1 uncultured Coxiella sp. | reverse complement strand
TAGGCTTTGTATGAAGACGTGGCCGTTAGGCTGCGTCTTTGTGCAGGGCTTTAGATTCGCATAGTGGCTTTTACACAAGGTCTCATATCACTATTGTATCGTGATCATCTTGGTTTTGTCTGGTAAGAGGATCGAGTCTCTAAGTTGTCTCGGTAAAAAAAGCAGAATTGTAGGCTTGCGACCCTCAATGGCCAAAGTATTATCGATGTGAAGCGGATGAAATTCGAGCGACGTTGGGTAGTAAAATTGCATCTTATCGGGTCGACTGTAGTTATGGGAATGGGGCTTTCAAAGCTAAATATCGATTATTTGCATCAGGAATATAGTGTCACGACAGCGTATGTCTCGTTAGATCAATAGGCTGAGCGTGGAAGTTGTAATATTTTTACTGATTTTACTAAAAAATGGACCAACGTGCATACGCAAGCGTTGTGTGCGTAAAGATCGTTTATCGTAATAAAATACTTAACAGGCCTCTAGATGTTGTTTTGGGTCATTAAGACGATTTTTTTGTATAAATTCGGATTATTGCATCGTATATTTTCAAGCAGACCTTTTATTTTCTGGATAGTAGATGCGTGATTTAATCGTTGTATAATTTTAATTTGTTTGATGATATTGCGTTCAAGATCTGGGTTGTTATTTTCTTCAAGTTCTTTAATATTTTGTACAAGATTTAGGTGGATGCGTGCTGAATATTTGCCTCGGTGAATGACAGAGTTGTTTTGTACGATGTATTCATCCAGAATGACTTGTAGTTCTTCTGTGAATTTTGTCATGCCTTTGTGCTCATACAGTTCGGATGCGTTATCCTGAGTGGTTTTTTGTACGTATTGAATGATAGATTTGACAACCTGATAAAGCTCACTATCACTGTAATATCGTAATTGTCGCCGTTTAATTTGAAGGTCATTGATATTGATCTTTGATCTTTTTAGTTTAGGTAAATTGCTTCGGCATATTTGTTTAAACTGTGTAAGATGCGCTCTTATTTCTGTCCCAAACTCGGATGATTGTTGTTTCATAATTAAGTCTTCATGTTTTTCTGATGAGCGATTATACTGTTTGTGGAGGTGTTTTTCATTAAAAAAACTTTAAAAATTTTGTTTTTTTATGTTTTATTTGTTAGTGTTGCTTTTCTTTCTCAGGGTTGCCCTGCTGAGTCCTAGGATTTTGGATGCGTGGCTAATGTTCCCCTTGGTGTGTTGTAGTACAACATCGATGAGTGGCTTCTCTACTTCTTGTATGACTTCCATGTAGAGGTTGTTGGGTAAGTAATCTTTTTGTGCTTCAAGATGCTTTTCAATAATTTTTTTTATAATGTCTTTGAGAATGAGGGGCTTTTGCATGCGTTTTCTGGTATTTCAAATTTTAGATCATATCGGGAAATCACCGTCGCAGCAAGCTATACTTGTATGGTTTTAATTGTAATCAGAGGTGTTTTGAGATATTATAAGACTCGTTTAGTGTTAATATATAGCTAGTTATGCTTGGTTTACCGGTGAGTAAGATTTTGCATATTGTTTGATAGGCATGGATGGGTGCATGGTATTTGCCTATGCAGGAGCTGAATATGTAGTGTATGGATAGAAGATAAGTGCTATGACGATTTAGATGATGCGAGGGTTTGGACGTGATTAAAATGATGCGAAAGTATTTTGTTACAGGTTTATTGATATGGGTGCCGGCACTGATAACGATATTTTTTCTTCGTTTGTTTTTTAG
>CAXGBK010000142.1:0-2620 GCA_964008345.1 uncultured Coxiella sp. | reverse complement strand
GGTATCGAGACAGATGAAGTAGATGAAAACGTTGAAAATGTATATTACGCTATCTTAATCGGGCTCATACTATTCTTCTTATATATTGTTTACAAGATTTATGGTTACCTTATACCTGTTGAACAGAAAGAGATCGTTGCCGTGCAAAAACCGCAAATCACTGCACCCGCACCCGCACCGATCGTTAAGCCTGTAGCAGCGCCAGTCGCACCAAAGCCAGTAGTGCAAACAATCGTACAGTCAAAAGGACTATCTGAAGAAGAAAAGCAGAAAATTTCACAAATAGCATCGTCAGTGCGCGATAACAACACTAAGCTTTCGGATCTGCTGAAAGACAACGATTATATGGTTCGTGAAAGCAACAAACTAAAGAAAGAAATCGAAATACTTAATAATAAAGTCGGACTGCTGACGAATAAATTGGATACATTTATGGAAAATCAAGTCAAAAAACAGCAAAAGCCAGTAGCCAAAAAGAAACAAGTCGTTGTGCCGCTCTACGAAGTGCATATAAGAGCCATGACGGATGGCAGAGCTTGGGTAGTAGATCGTAAAGGCCATACTAAAACGTTGGTAGCTGGAAGCAGTGTCAAGGACTACGGTAAAGTCGAAAAGATAATGGTCAATCAAGGTGTAGTTACAACAACATCCGGCAGAGTCATCACCTTCAAAAAGGATTAATAGTGCAAGTTATATCGTTATTTATTTTATATCTTTACTCGTTTTTATACTATACTGCACACGCGCAGAACTACGATCTGCAGAGTGTAATGACCAACATCTCCATACAAATAGACCCCATCAAAAACTTTCTTATTGTGCTAAGTTATGTTATCGGTGTTGGGATGTGCGTGGTTGCGATTATGAAACTGAAGAAGTATGGAACCAAAACGGCCTTTATGCACGTAGAGATGACCTTACTAGGACCCTTTCTACAGTTTTTTATCGGTATAGGGCTCTTTTACCTGCCTACATTTATGTCGTCGCTGAACACAACCATTTGGCAGCAAGCTGATTCGGCATCGGTGACACTAGGTTATGAGACAGACGTCAACATGGGAGCATACATTAATCCAATACTGGGAGTTATACAAATAATCGGATTGATCGCCTTTCTACGAGGCTGGGTACAGATAAGCCGTGCAACCAATGCCGGAAATCAGCCAGGTGTAGTTTCGAAAGCACTAACCTATATCATTGCAGGCATTATGGCAATCAATATAAAGTTGGTGATTTGTACCTTTAACTCTACTTTACTAGGAGCAGGTGGGTGCGGAGGTCAATAGCAATGACCTAGCCTTTGGGTGCACTAGGTTTCTTGCCTGACTCATCACGCTTCCGAGTCTCGCTAACAAGAGCTGGTCCAGAACTCTTTGAAGCAAATCTTTCGGACGGCTCACATTTTTTATTATGTGCACCTGCTAGGTTCTCCATGAAAACCTTACATGCCATGTCAAATTGAGCTTTTTCATCCTTTGGTTCGACAACTTTCGGTTGTCTTCTAGCTAGTAATTTACGTAACATAAGTTACTCCAGTAAACGTATAATTAAATTATAGTACAAAATTTAGGAAATGTACGTAAAATATGCTATAGACTGTGCTATGGTATTCTAGCAAAGGGGAAACATATGAATATTTACTCTATATTATGGTCGATTGGGTCAGCCATATTAGCCAACGGTGCGCTCGCTAACCCAGCGTACACTACGTCTACCAATGTGTGTAGTGAAGCGGGAAGCCTATCACTTGGATGCATTGCTCTAAGGCTGGCAAGTGGTGGTGAGGTTATGATCCAGCTACTGCTTGCTATTGCTTTTGTATCCGGTTGGGGTTTTGTCATTGCCGCCATTTTTAAGTTTAAGCAGGTTCGAGAAAACCCAACACAGGTTCCTGTAAGTACACCTTTTGCATTTTTATTAACGGCCATACTCTTAATATTCATACCGGGTTTAATGCAAACAAGCAGTGAAACGGTATTCGGAAGCGGTTTTAGTTCTTCCAATGGACGACTCTACAATACAGCAGCAACGGGGCTATTAAACAGCACAGTTGACTCAGAAGGGCAGGAAGTAACAATAGAAAGCGACGAAGCGCAAAATTTATTCGCTATGGCCTATAGGGTTCTTCAACTGTTTCCAGCATTAATGTCGATTATCATTGGTGGGTCGTATATTGCAGGGTTGGGTTTTGCAATAGTTGCCATGACTAAGCTAAAAGCAATTAAAGAAAGCCCGCAGCAGAATCCGCCAACCATCCCCCTTGCCTATCTAGCTGTAGCGGTGTTCTTAGTATTTATGCCTGAAATTATAAGGCCAACAACAGAGACCATGTTTGGTTCTAACGCAGATGTAGCAGAGGGTGGTGCAGCTGGACAAGGGGCAAGCGTGCTGATACGTGATTGAGATAGCCATGATGGATTGCAAGTATAAGCAGCTGGGAAGCTAGTTGATGCGGGTAACAATAGTCAATACCACATAGAATAGGCACTTATGGCGATGCAAAACCAGAATGGAGAGGAAGCGTCGCTAAAGAGATATCGCGCTGAACCCAAGGATAATAAGTTCATTGGTATAAAATATTGTAAATAAAATAGGATAAAATCCTGTATATGTGCTATAT
>CAXGBK010000141.1:0-7920 GCA_964008345.1 uncultured Coxiella sp. | reverse complement strand
CACCTATAGGCTCATGATTACGATAGAAAGTCGGATGATGTTCTGATAAGAAAACACCACGATGCAAATCATTATTGTAATAATGTGGCCTATCCCTCTTATACTCATAAAACCAAACCAGTAAGTGCATCAATTTAACAACACAGTAATTATCCGTATCCGACATTTCACGCATAAAATTCACATATCGAATTATGCCATTATAATCCTCCTGATCGCGAGAAAGCATATGAGCCGATTGACCTAGATCTGCGATACCCATTTCTTGCAGATGCCTAAAATAGCGAATAATTGATGACTCTTGTCGCTGACGTTGCGCAAACATATGAACGGCATGGAGTGAACTAACATCGTTACTTTGCATACTAAAACCTCTTTTCTATTTTACAAAAAAATACTTTTTATGACATTAATAAAAAAGAATGGATATTAGCATAAAAAAATTCACAGTACAATTGTTAAATTTGGAAACATAATAACCATGTTACAGGGTTTTCAAATCGGCTTGACACATGGCCTCTGCCAAATAATACGCACTCAAAAAAGCGGCTTCAACCCTACCTTGAATACACCAATCACCACAAGCTGCCAAGCAACGATTCCGATCAAGATAATACTTCTCACCCTGTCTTTTTTTCATATTAGCATGCGGCCAGTGCTTTAACTGCATACAATCTGCATTGATGACATCATGGCCAATAACTTCCTGCACCTGTGCACAAAGATAATCCATAACTGCTTGATCATCATCCTTTGGATGCGCATCTGACCACTTATTAGTTGAATGAACCAGAATCGTATACCCACCTTCTCGACCTGGCTTAGAAGCATTCACTGATAGCCAACTGATGTCCTTACCTTTTATCAAAGCCGCATCAAAATTTAAAGGTAATGGCTCTCTAAAACCCAACATCAGTGAATAACAAGAGCTCATCTGACAAGCGTCGATTGATGATAAATACGGAAAAGATGCAGGTAAAAGCGACCTAGTTAGAGGTGACGGTACAGTTGAAATAACCCAGTCAAAAGGGCCTTGTTCTTGACCATTCGAATCCACTAAAAACCATTTACCATCCCACTTAAGTTGTACGATGGCATTATCCAAAAAAATATCCAGCCCCTTTGCCAAATGATAACCAATGGCGTGCATATTTGGGGATCCTACATAATGGATGGGATCATTGTCCCAAATACGCCGGGAATGGATTTGATTGCCGTGAAACTCCACAAATCTACCTCGCCATATATCGACCACCCCATCATCCTTAAGGGGACGCAAAAAATCTGAAAAATGCTTTGTTCTCACCGTAAAAAATTGCGTACCATGATCAAATGAAAAATCGCCGTATTGCCTAGATCGCATACGGCCACCGACACTTTGCGCCTTCTCAAAAACACCGACCTTTGCAACATTTTTTAACTTATGAGCAAGGGTCAAACCTGCTATTCCCGCACCAATAATTGCTATATCAACCACACAATCTCCACAAAATAATACCTATACAAATAACACACCAAAAACGACCCACATTGGATCCCAAGACCCACTCAAGACCATCGATATAAAAAGCCCAAACAGGATAATAACATTCTAACGCATTAGCAACAGCTAAGCGATGTAGTCGATAGGATAAAAAAATGCACAGTTACAAAAAAAACGATGATATGAGTAGAAAGCTTAATGCATGCTGACTAATACATCAAGATAGCATTAAACGGAGAGAGAGGGATTCGAACCCTCGATGAGGTTGCCCCCATACTCCCTTAGCAGGGGAGCGCCTTCAGCCACTCGGCCACCTCTCCAGAAGAATGTCATAATAACAATTGAGAAGGCATTATTCAAGAAATTTAAAAAAATATATATGATCTATGACATAGTCAAGATAAAATGGCTATTCACTCCTCTCTTGATTTTCTTTTTTATCGTGTGTTGAGCGCTCAGAAATACGCTCATACACCTCTTTTCTATGAACCTCAACATCTTTAGGTGCACTCACACCGATTCTAACCTGGTGGCCACGCACACCTAAGACCGTTAACTGCACATCCTTGCCAATCATGAGAACTTCGCCAATCCTTCGCGTTAGTATCAACATTCTAATACCTCTAATCCATTAATATTGTATCATAACAGTTTTAACAATAAGCTTCCAGTTTATCGACAAAATCTTCTAAAAGAATGCCCTTAGCAAACTAAATAGGACAGGCAATATCAACATATGTATGCATTATCCCAAACTTTTTTGCTAAAACGGCACCGACAGCTTGTACCCCATAGCGCTCAGTCGCATGATGACCAGCTGCAACCAATACTAGGCCGCGCTCCTTGGCTTCATGTACCATATTCTCAGAAATCTCCCCCGTAATAAAAGCATCCACATTCGCCTCGTCCGCGTAAACCATATCACACCCTGCGGCTCCAGTAACCCATGCTATACGCTTGATCGCTCGGCCATGACCGGCTATTACTAAAGGCTTATGATCCAATTTATTTTCAAGTGAAATTGCGAAATCTTCCTGCGATAAAGGCGCTTCAAGCTCTCCGATCATACCAATATCCACGCCAGAAAGACTCGGCATTGTACGTTCTATATGCCATCCCATCTGTTTTGCCAACTGTACATTATTCCCAAGCTCCCTATGATAATCTAAGGGCAAATGATAAGCCAAAAGCGATAAATCATGCTTAATAATCAACGATAAACGCTCATACATCCAACCCGTTATAACCCTAGGCTGCTTGGACCAAAAGTACCCATGATGTACTAATAAAGCATCGGCTCCAACATCCACAGCTTTTTCCAAAAATTCAAGTGAGGCACTGACGCCCGTTACCAAATGTTTGATCGAACCAGCACCTTGTACCTGTAACCCATTTGGGCAGCCATCTGCACAATCAAGCGCTAACAAAGATTCACAGTAATCAACTAAAACGTGTGTTTGCACCATAAAAAAACCATAAAACATAATCTTTTCATACTACAAAATACAAAGGACTATGTCGAGGATCCTGATTGAAATAATCCTATCCCACAATACAAAGCGCAACTAGGAAAACAAAATTGCTTTCGGATCTATTGTAATGTTTCGATTAAAACGGTCTGCTCAACGCAGCTAACGATTTGGATGAGATAATCGATTAACGCGATTATAACGGGCTTCTCTTGAAAGGACAATATCCAATATTTCTTCTGGTTTAAGATCACGATCGAAACGCAACTCTATCCGAGGCTTAGCCAAACACGAAGATGGCGATGCTGAAAAAGGATGGTCTATCACTTGACCCTCACCAGAACCTTTTATAGATACGATTAAAGAAGTCATTGCTTCGCCACATTCTTTACGCCTATCACGCAAAAAATCTACAAACCCCCTCACGTGGGAAGTCAAAAGACGATTTCTTGACGTACTAACTGTATCACCTCTTCTTTCTGGAGATTTTATAAAAGTATCTGCTTCAGAATCGCTAAACTGCCCATCATCATGAACATCGATTGCTTGCATCATTAGTCATCTCCCCAGTAACATTCCATTTCTAAGTAAACACATCCTTATATAAAATTCAAATGAATAATCTAGGATAATAAAAAATCCACATTTTACCAATTAAAAATCTCGAGTACTTAAACAATATAAGCCCGGCAATTATGTTTACATCCCTTAATCAAAAACATCTTATTTCTTCTTATTAATTGGGGCTTTTATAGAAGATGTGTCTTTCTGAACATTTGTTTTTGAATAATCTTTTTTAGAAGGCATCTCAACAGAGTCATTTAGTCTTCGCAATTGATCCTCTCTACTGACGTAAACCCGTGCATTCGTTGCGTCGAGGGAATCAAGGTGTTTTTTCAAAAGCGCACCTATTTCTTTACCAAAACCCGAAACAGGACAATCATGAAAATCCAGTATACTTTTAAACTTCTGTATATCTTTAGAAAAATGACAATCTATACTACCAATCAATTTTCGCACAATATCAACATGACCACGCTCACAAGCATAACGTAAAGCCGATCTACCAGCATTGTCTTTACACATAAGGCTACAAGGCGTACAAAGATCATCAATAACATCTAAATATCCTATTTTAACAGCATGTATTAGTGCATTTTGACCATCTATATCAACCATATCCTTCATCTTATCTCTAGTTTCAGGCGTCTCACAAAAAGATAGTATGTTTCTTTCTAAATGGGCTTTAGTTGATTCTGCAGGGGTAAAATGCAAGGAACGTGTATTCAAAACCATACTATCAATGCTTTGCATCAAAATATTTTCACGCCTACTGTTTAATAGATTCTTCCTAACCATTCCTCGCATTTGTTTATCGGTTAAAAAATATCTATAACCCAATATAATATCACCGTCCTTCTCAGCATCTAAAGAGCGCTCATAAGCACTGTTAAAAACCCTTCTTTTGTAACAATCTAAATATTTGAATACCGAATTCCTATCCTTATCACAAATACTCGCCAAGGTATCGTCAGGTTCTAAGTCTATATACGGCGCTAACGTTTGCTCATCACAAACACTAGGATCTATAGGTAGCCTACCGTACTTATTTTCATACATCAGCAACTCTGATAAAATCCCTATATTATGTGACATAGCGGCATAAGCTAGTACATTTTTACCATCATAATCAAATTCATAAATAGAGCTGCCTATATTTTGTGCCAAAAATGCTGTAATTGGCATTAGTTTTTGTCTGCGGGAATCATCTCGTGGCATATTTTCAATGTAACGCATCAAAACCGTTTGACCATCTCTCAATCCTAAAATCGATACGTATGATGCCATATCTATAGCCTCCATATTCTTTTTTTGATACGATACAAGTATTTTTAAAAGTCGCAATCTTTTTTGTATAACAGCAGGTATGTTGACATTTGCAATGTAATCGTTTCTTTTACTATGTAAGCGACCAGAATGTTCAAAAATACGCAACACACTATCTCGCGGATGATCGTCTATATCTAATTTACTAGATGCAAAAATATCCATCTCGCTTACACTACAAGATATATCTATAGCATTTCTTAGATCAATATTTGGCTGTCTTAATAATCTTTCTGCACACGCTACAGCACAGCAACGTGCACATAATTCAATCACACTAAATCCCCCTCGACCAATTGCAGCATTTAGATCCAATGTACTTCCTAAATTATCCAACGATAACACCAAATCTAAAAACGCATCATCATCGTTGATAACAGCTTGCAAAATTGCAAATTCAATAATTTTTTTCTTCTCTCCTGCATTTTTAGAGTACGATAAAAGAGCAGAAAACGCATCCAAATCATAGTGCTCTACCATTCGCAATAAATCGATGGATTTTTTCACATCCTCAAAAGATAACGATTGTAAATCCACATCATCAAGACGCAATCCAGGATCACATGAATACAAATTAACCGCCAGCGTCAAAGAAGGGTTTGTATCGCCCGTTTGATTTTCAATATGCAAAGATATAAATTTGTTATAGTCCTCTTCTGTAAATTGCAACAGACCTTTTTGATCATCACCAAACCCAACGCCATCTTCTATAAATCTTGACATCAAACAATTACGGGTCGTAAGATTATCATGATCCACAAAAGCAAATTTCATATTATTTTTAGAATCCATAGAGCAAATAATACAATTAGAATGAATATTGCTAGATAACTCTATACAAGAAATCTTAGATCCATCCTCAAGCACACTATTACTATTTTTAGTCTTCTCAGCAACACTTTTCATCATGTTACACATATTTTCAAAAGTAGCGGTTATTATTTTACAATCCTTTCTATAATCTACATCGCCTAAAAGACGATACATAGACGACGCTGACTTTTGACCGGGAACCTGATTGAACCCCGCACCAGCAGATGAAGCCAAGGTAGTAGAACCACCGTCCTGAATAATAAAGGGCGCTTGTTCGGCAGGAAAAAGTTCAGCAACTTCGGTACCAGACTGAAAAACCAATACGGTACCATAAAAAGCATGTAAGGCTGTTATAAAATTCTGTGCCCTAATATCAATCGGTTCACCTAACCACAAATGTTTTTCATCAAAATAAGCTACCAAAGACTCTGCATCTTTCATATCTTGCTTAGTAACACCTTCAGCAACCTTAAATTTTTGCACAATATCATTATTTTCCATAATAAATCTATGCCAAAACAAAAAACTATCCGAATCAAAACCTATCCCGGACGTATTTCCAGCTGACATACGCTCCTGCAAAAAAACATTTTTTCCTTTACTAGCACGATTCATCGTGTCTAATATTGCACTGTTAGAAATACCATAGCAACAACCTTTTATACTCAGCGGGTAACCCAAAACATCTCTGCCAAAATCAATAATATTAATCTCTCTATTCAACATACTTATTCCCATTTTCATACAAGTCTAAGTTTTATAGCATATATCATTAAATATATGTGTTTTTTATTTAAGATCAGCAACCCAAAAAATAAAGAAACATAAAAATTCTATACAACAAGCACACATTACAAGAGCAGGCTTTAACATATTGACGAAACGCAAGGTAACAATTACAATAAAATTTTTCAAAGCCATGATCTATGGAAAAAAATCTCAGAAAAAACACCATTTCCATTTACGGCAGCAAAGGAAAAGTATGGCTAGAAGCCTTACCTAACATCATCGCTAAAACAGCCACACAATACAATCTATCTAATCTAAAACCTGTTGATAACACAAGCTTTAACTATATTGCAAGTGGGTATCAACAAAAAACACCCATCATTATAAAAATAGGCTTAAACACTACAGCATTAGCTAGAGAACATGCTTGTCTAGAAGCATTTGCAAAACAATCAGGCGTGCAACCCATTGCTCACAACATGGTTTTATTTAGTAAAGAAAAAACAATACAAACAAGTATACTCATCATGGAACGTGCTAGACCAGGTACGACGCTAAAGACCTATTTTCCCGATAATGATACACAAGCAACAAGCATACTCTGCTCAGTGATAACAAAACTACAACAAGTTAATATCCCTACTCATCATAACTTTTATTCTTTGCATAAATTATTTAAAGCATTGGATCAAAAGATAGCGATACCAGATAAAATTTTATCTAAAGCAAGATATTTAAGAGATAATCTAATACAAACAACTCAAAAAGAAGTACTATTACACGGAGATTTACATCACGACAATATTTTACAAAACAATGATGACTGGCTAGTAATTGATCCTAAGGGATTTATTGGTGATCCAGCTTTTGAGACAACAGCCTTTCTTTGCAACCCAATTCCCATGTTATTAAAAGAAGATAGCGTTAGTCATAAAATAGCCAACCGCATTACATTATGCAGTGATGCGCTAGGAATACCAGAGAAAAGAATTGCCAACTGGCTTTATGCTAAATCTGTTTTATGTTGGGCTTGGAATTTAGAAGATAATCTTGACCCTGGATACTGGCCTAAGTTCTTAGAAAAACTAAGACTTTAAAAGGTATTTATAGATATATATAATAAAAAAACAGTTAGAAACATTTATTATAAAACAAATCAAAAGCATACATATATTTTTTGAAACTCTATATCACCGTATTAGTGAACCATTATTTGATCCATTAAATGGATGATAATTTTAATATATTATTATTAAAAACAGACCATTAAGCGCCATAGGCCATATTTTGTGCTGATAAGTTTGACAAAATATACAATGCTGTAACGATCAACTATTTTCACAGACCGGGAGATGCTACCTATACAAACAATCTAGGCCTGATAACAAAAAAAATAATACCATGCAACAAAAGTAAGACTTGCGGTATAAAAGTAAGGACAAAACCCAATGACTGTAGAACGGCGTTATAATCATAACCTATAAAAAAGAATAATCTTCCTACAAAAAAAGCTACAGCTGAAAGACACAGCGCAGAAAT
>CAXGBK010000140.1:0-1848 GCA_964008345.1 uncultured Coxiella sp. | reverse complement strand
GGCTGCAGGGGCATAAAATAATGATTCACAACACTAATTACATCATCACGGCTACTTGGCGAAAGAAAAGCACGTAGTCTATATAACTTATCGACATCATCCGTACCCAAATCCTGCAGTACCACTTCAAAAAGATCATGAATATAAGATCCCTGCAGCTTGATTTTAGGTGAACGTAAAATATCGTGCGCGATGTTACCCGTTGTATCATTAATTGCATCAAAATCTTTCTGACTTAATACAACTTGACTACCTGAAGTATCGCAAATCAGGAGGGATTTAGCATTAGATTCCATAGCCTGAGCAATACATGCAACATTTTTCCATGTAAGCATATTCACTTTTTTAGATTCTTGCTTTTCGATTATTGCATGGACGTTAGAAATTGATATTTTAACGAGGCTGACAAACGCATCTGTAGCAAATAATTGCTTGATCGTACCACGAAGATGTTGCAATTTGCTCTTGATATTTTCTTTACTCTCATTGAAACAAGATTCTACTACACCTTTAAACGATGTAATAAGTCCATCCTGAGGCATAGCAAGCTCGGATGCCAGACCGTTTAAAAAAAGTATGAAGGATGCCTTTTGTAACACGTGTACAACTTCTCTATCTTTGGTCAAATCATCGCATTTTTTAGAGTCCCATTTCCCAGAACTGTCAGGTAGGTGTGTGTATTGTTCTTTAATAAACAAAACATCACTATTTGGAAAAGAATACTCAGAGGAAATACAACGATTGAGATTTTTTAGATTTAGAAAAATTTTATTACAAACAAGCGTGGCGCCATCTTTTACCAATCTACTTGTGTCCATTGCAAAAAAAGTTTTAATAGAGTTAGCAATCTCACAAACTTGTTTCTCTTTGAGAAAATCATGTATCGCTAAAACCCGTAATGGACTTGTTTTAAAATCCATTTGCTTTTCAAGCAATGCAACCATCGCTGCATTCTTTTCATCTGGATTTTCAGATTTTACGATGGGATAACCCTCAGAAGAAAGGTAGTCGGTAAATTTTTGATAAAGAGGACAAGCATTACTCACTACCGGTAGTTGTAAAAAATAATCCTCGAACATGCTAGTAGGAATACCGGTTTCACTTTGACGAACTGCTTTAGACTTCGGTACAATAGAATCGACAAGCCGAACACCCAAAGGACTATTATTTTGGATAGTAGAAACGTTAAGCCAGGATAAATTTGCTAAGTCATTTCCAAGCGCATCTGTCTCAACCTGCGTAACATCAGAATCAACATCATCAGCGATACCGAGCAATAGACGTGCGGCACGATCTGTATGCCTATTTGTCTCACCCAAATTCGGAAAATTCTCATTAGCATTACAAAGAATATTAAAAAAATACGCTTGCCACGTATAATAAGTAAAGAACACGAAAAAGGCTGACCTACTAGCTGGCATAAATTCCATAGCAGCAAGTTCAGCAGGGATGATCGGGCCTTGTGTTTGTCCTTGACCACGTGTATGCGATAAAATTTTACAAAGATCGTTTTCTTTTCTAAAAAATTGTGTTTCAGTCTCTGAGGAACGGGAAGATTTCATCGGACAAGAAAATCTTGATCTCACACCTTCAGCAACACCTATGTCCATAAACTGCAGGGAGTGGTTACCCATCGCTATAACGCGGTTATTTGCGAAAAACTCTGCTAAAACCTGCGCTGACATATCATCACGGACTTTTCGCATTGATAGAAAAGATTTGAGAAAGGCATCCGACTTACTCGAAATATCCCATTCCTGAACGAGACCCTTCAAACTTGTCGACATCGCCTGATCACACTTAGCATAATTATCAAGCAAATCCTTTAGCGTATAAACAAGTAGGTCG
>CAXGBK010000139.1:0-2124 GCA_964008345.1 uncultured Coxiella sp. | reverse complement strand
TCAGAGTCCGATTATACCAAAACACAGAGGACATGGGGGGATTGGGATAAGACAATTGCGAAAAGTTGTCCAAGAAGCTTTTGATGCAGCTATCACGCAGTTAAAAAAGCAAGGGTCAGTCGAAGAAGCAACACTTATGAAGCAAGCAACGGCACACTGGCTAAGGCATACGGCGATTTCTCATGATGTACTACATAGACCAAGAGAGCATGTGCGAGATGATGCTGGGCACGGTTCAGCAACTGTGACCGATAGATATATTGAAACAGACCTAGCTGCGAGGCATAGTTCAGCACGAGATAAACGTTTGATACTGGATTTGGATACAACAAACTTAGAAGACTAAATAGTGCTGATTGTAAAGGGAATGATACATGTAGTAAGTCTAGAAGCGGATAAAAAATCAGCCAATAATGCATTGAAGCGATCGGTATTGGATTGGCAGAAAATAATCAAAAATACTGGTGTATTAGATGCAGATAGTTATATAATCACATACAAAGGTTAGATACGAATCCAGTACGTCACAAACGATGTGCGATGATTATGGTGTCGTCATAACATAGGAGCGCAAACAATGGTATTTCAAATAGATGAAGATAAAAAAACAATCAGTACAACGTTACGGGGGAAATCACTGCTATTTCACCCACGACTCAATAAAGGTACTGCATTTTCAAAAGAAGAGCGAGAAGCCCTAAAACTCACGGGAATCATTCCAGCGATCATTGAAGATATGGAGACACAGATTGCGCGCGTCTACGAACAAATCAAACACTATGAAACAGATAAGCAAAGAAGTATTTTCCTACATGTACTGCTCAACAGCAACGAAACACTATTTTACGCCTTTGTCAAAAAACACTTAGAGGAAGTTATTTCCATACTTTACACACCAACAGTCGGAAGGATGGTTGAGAATTACAGTCTAGACTATCGCCATCCAAGAGGGATCTATATAAACTACGACAACAAAGACCAGATCGATAGTATTATCGACAATCAATGTAACAAAGAGATAGATCTTATTATCATATGCGATGGTGAAGGCGTACTTGGCATAGGCGATCAAGGTATCGGTGGCATGGGCATTCCAGTTGCAAAATTGGCAATGTACATTGTTAGCGGTTGTTGCTCACCATACCGATCATTACCGATTATCGTGGATGTAGGAACGAACAATCAAAAGCTTTTAGAAGATCCACTCTACCTTGGTCTTAGGCAAAAGCGTATTAAAGGAAAAGACTACGAGCAGCTTATCGATAGCATTATAAATTCTTTATCGAAACGCTTTCCGAATGCCTTAATACACTGGGAAGATTTTGCAAAAATCAATGCAAGAAGACATCTTGAACACTACAAAGATACCATGGCCTGTTTTAACGATGATATACAAGGCACTTCTGTGGTTGTACTTGCGGCAATATTAACAGCCTTAGAAAAGCAAAAAACAAGCCTAGATCAACAAAGAATGATGATAGTAGGTGCAGGATCAGCAGGGATGGGTATTGCTAAAATTTTATTGGCTATACTAATGGCAAGAGGATTAAGCCAAGAACAAGCCCATGAAAAAATATGGATCATCGATCGATATGGCTTGGTTGTCAAGGGACTAAAACACCTAGGGCCGTTAGAAGAATCATTTGGGAGAAAACACGACTATTGTGACAAATGGGATGACAGGTCGTTGGGTAGATCGATTGAAGCGGTAAAGCCGACTATACTAATAGGTTGCTCAACGGTTGGTAAAATGTTTACTAAGGAGATGGTATCAACCATCTACAACCACTGTAAAGCCCCTATTATTATGCCACTCTCAAACCCCTCGGAGAGGGCAGAGGCCCATCCTCATGATCTCTACGAATGGACTGACTATAATGCATACATAGCCACAGGTAGCCCCTTTCAGCCAGTAGAGCACGCTGGTCAAACATTCGCTGTAAGTCAATGTAATAATTTGTTTGCTTTTCCAGGGATAGGCGCAGGGATGATTGCCGCAGGCGCTAAGAGATTAACCGATGGCATGTTAATTCAAGCTGCACAGTCGATGTGTGATTACATGACACAGAGAAAAACGCCAAGACATATTATCATGCCTGAGGTGTCTGAGCTATCAGATGTATC
>CAXGBK010000138.1:0-5518 GCA_964008345.1 uncultured Coxiella sp. | reverse complement strand
TGGTTTGCCCAAAACGTCCAAGTAAAAAAACACATAGATCTCCCAAGAACCCACCAATGCAAAGCACAGAAATCGTCGTGACAGGTGGTAGTATGTGTTTTGCTACTAGCCAGCCAAAGGGGGGGATGACGACAAAGCCTGGGATAAAATGACCAATAACCGGTGTGGATTGTAAAAAGGTCATAGCAAAGCCCATCCAAAGCGCATATTCGGGATGCGCTGAGATAAACTCAAAAAGCGCCATCATCTTCATGAAACAACCCCCTCAGATTGGTGGTCTGCGTGATAGGATGAGCGTACCATAGGACCGCTAGCTACATGTTTAAAGCCCAGGCTATAACCAAATGTTTCAAAGAATTTAAAACGATCAGGGTGCATATATCTAGCAACAGGTAAATGATACTGGCTTGGTGCCAAATACTGACCAATAGTAATCATATCAACATCGTGTTTCTTTAAGTCAATCAAAGTTTGCTGGATTTGATGGTCTTGTTCTCCCAGTCCTACCATGAGACCGGATTTGGTGATAACACCAGGGTGTTGTTGCTTAAATAACTTTAGGAGGTTAAGTGAGTGCTGATAGCAAGATCCAGGACGAGCCTGTTTGTACAGTTCAGGAACGGTTTCGATGTTATGATTAAAGACGTCTGGTGGTGAGGGCGCCATAATAGCGAGCGCTTTCTCCATTCTTCCTCTAAAGTCAGGTACCAATACTTCAATTTTGACCCTAGGGTCATACTTACGAATCGCAGCGATGCAGCGCTGAAAGTGCTCTGCACCACCATCACGAAGATCATCACGATCTACGGAAGTCACAACAACATAAGAAAGCTTTAGTTTAGCAATCGCTTTTGCGAGGTTATCTGGCTCATCTGGGTCGAGAGGATCGGGCCTTCCATGCGCTACATCACAGAAACTGCAGCGTCTCGTGCAGCGATCCCCCATGATCATAAAGGTTGCCGTGCCTTTTCCAAAACACTCGTGTAAGTTTGGGCAAGTTGCTTCTTCACAAACCGTCACCAACCTATGTTCCCTAAGCAGTTTTTTTAGCTCTCCGACCCTAGGATTATGATTAATTCTGACCTTAATCCAGTCTGGCTTGGCTATCGTTTCAGAAACAACCGGTATTTTGATCGGGATACGAGCTAATTTTTCTTTAGCCCTTTCTTTTTTATCATATAGAATCGTCGGTGCATTCATAAGAAACTCCTGATGGGAAAAAAGGTTGGCGGGTAATCATGACCCCTTGCTGTGCAAGCATGGAGGATTGTTGCAGTAAACCAATGGTTTTATCAACGATATCCGTAGTAGACACAGATGATAACGATGCAATATCTACCATCTTTTGTCGCGCGCCACACGGGTTAATGTAGCTAAATGGTTCAAGATCCATGGCCACATTTAACGCTAGCCCATGGTAGGTCCCACGCCGTGTCGCGCGAAGTCCTATCGAAGCAATTTTGCAGTTATTGACATAAATACCACGATTCTTTGTATTTGCATAAGCTGAGATAGCATAATCATCGAGCAAAGATAAGGCCATTGTTTCAATATTACTCAGTAAGTTTTTTAGTGAAAGAGAGGGCTGTCGCCAGACATCCATCAGGTAATAGACAATTAATTGACCAGGGCCATGGTATGTTATTTGTCCACCGCGATCCGTATCACAAATTGCATGAGGAAGATCCGCTAAAATATCCTGATTACGACTCAGTTTTCCACGAGTATAGACAGGTTTATGCTCAACCAGCCATATCTGATCAGGATCATTGGGTCTACGGTTTGCAGTGTAAGCTTGCATCTGAAAGAGGGTTTCAAGATAGGGTCTTTGGCCTAGGATAGTGATCAATAGTCCAGAATCACTTGGTGTTTCTTCATGAAGAATATGATTCGTACCCCAGAGAATGCCATTACTTCTGCGCATTATCGGTATATTTAGAAGGTAGTAAACTGGATAATTTGCGAGCTTTAATACTTAGCCAATCCTTGAGGCAGGACCATCGACCGCCACTAATGACCGCTTCTTTAGAGACAATAGGAATACTATCAAGCTTCTCCTTTCCTAGGTATATTTCGTACTCTCCAACTTGGTCTCCTTCCTTAACAGGAGCATATATATCTTGATAAATTTGGGTTTTGTAGGAAACAGGGGCGTGCCGTTTAGGGAGGCTAAGTGTCAGGTTGTGAGATAGTTTAGATTTTATTTCATTTCTATCGCCGTAGTAAACGGTAGCATTTTCTAGGTTGTCATCGTTCTCAACAAGAATATGGTCAAAGTTAAAGTCAGCATAGTGAAGCAGTAATTTGGCACTCTCATCGCGATCGGATTCAGTATCACTCCCAAGCGTAATAGCGATAAGAGGTGTTTTATGACGTTGAGCGCTAGCGATAAGGCAGTATCCTGCGGCTTGCGTATGTCCTGTTTTCATGCCAGTAATGGTTTCATCACGCCAAAGCAGTCGATTGCGATTGAACTGCTTTATACCATTATAGGTAATGGTTTTTTGTTGTAAATAGCTGGTCGAACTGGGATGGTTTTGTAAAAATGAACTGGCAAGTAACCCTAAATCGTTGGCGCATGTATAGTGATTATCGTTAGGAAGACCAGAAGCATTTGCAAAATGTGTTTTGGTCATGCCCAAATCCTTTGCTTTTTGGTTCATCATCTGGACAAAGCCGGCTTCACTACCGGCAAGATGTTCAGCTAGTGCTGTCGTGGCATCGTTTCCAGAGGCAACCGCAATGCCTTGCCGGATAACATCTACACTTACATAACTACCTTCCTTGATAAACATCCGTGAGCCGGGACGGCTCCATGCTTTTTTTGAAACAAATATCATGTCGGATAACTGCAATTCTTTATGCTTGAGTGCTTCCTCGAGTAAGTATAATGTCATGAGTTTCGTCAGGCTGGCTGGGGCAACTTTCTTGTGGGGGTTGTGAGAAGCAAGAACAGCACGATTTTGTGCCTGCAGAACAAGATAGCTCTTTGCAGGAACCTTAGGGCATGGCATGGCTGTTTTAATATAGCGTAGTTGCGCCTGTAACGTAGGGGTTAAGTAGACATTCGGAAAGAGATAGGTGAGCCAAAAGATGGTTAGTATAAAAATATTTTGCATAAATAAGTATAGAAAACGGCTACTTTATGGTAATCAATGCTTGCACAATGTGCAAGTATTGACATAAGCTATTATTACTAAAGTAAGTTTTATGCAGTATAAAATAGGCTGTGTCGGTGCTGGAAAGGAGTTATAATGGGAAAGCAGGGGTTTATTGGTGGGCATCATGCGATTAAATCTTATATTGAGAAAAAACCACAAAATGCACTGAGATTATACTACAGTGCTTCGCAGAGAGATCGCATGCGAGATATTTTACAACTAGCAAAGATGCACCACATTCCATGTGAGCAAACAGAAGTAGCCAATATAGCTCATGGGATGGAAAGCGTTGCACATCAGGGTATTGTTCTAGCTTATATTATCGATAAGCCAGAAAGCCTGGCATCATGGCTAGATAAAAGATGCTATCAAGATCCACCCGTTATATTAATTCTAGATCAGATACAAGATCCACAAAATCTCGGGTCTTGTTTGCGACTTGCAGCAGCGTTCGCAGCAGATGCTATTATCATTCCTCAGAAGCAGTCAGTTGGGTTGAATGCAACCGTTGCTAAGGTTTCTTCAGGAGCCCATGCTATCGTTCCTATCATCGAGGTTGTTAATATCACAAGGGCAATCGATCAGCTAAAAAAAGCAGGGTTTTGGATTTATGGCACCGATGAATCTGCGACAAAGACGGTTGATCAAGCCGACATGTCTGTTGCCGTTGCTTGGGTTATGGGCAACGAAGAGCGAGGGATGCGACAAGGTGTTTCCAAAGCATGCGATGAGCATTTTATTATTCCAGTGGTAGAAGATTTCTCGACACTTAATGTAGCTATGAGTTCCGGAATATGCCTCTATGAGACCTACAAACAGCGTAAAAAATTAGCAAGCGAATCGTAAAGTCGATTAATCTACTAGCAAATACAATAAAAATGGCGTGTCTACAATGCCAGCTGAGGCTGCTAGGCTAATACAGCCAAATACAATCTACCAATGTTAAATAAAGAGAATAAGATGAATTAAATCAGTCACATGCAGAACTTCGCATCCTCCTCTTGCTGAAGGTTTATTGCTATTTCAGCATCGTGTCTCGTTCGTGATAGATTGTCTGGATCTCTAGAAAAAAGGGTAGAGGTTGTCTGACTCACAGAAAAAGGATCAGTAGCGGGGGACGCTGCTGCCCTATCATCCTCCCTTCCAGAAGGCAACTCTTCTAACTTAATTGCACTTATCAGTTTCGGCGTTATATCGTTATTGAGATGAACGCCGAATAAACGTTGGATAACGTTATTCATACTGAATTCTGTGCTTATAAATAGTGCTACATCTTTCGCTGATGGCAAGGTTGATCGGTAGCATGTATAGACGTATGCACAAAAAGAGGAAACAATAGTATTTTGCATGTTTTGTGCTTCTGATGAGAGCTTGTACATATGAAGAATATTTAGGTAGGCCCAAACATCGCTAATTTGGTGTGCGGCTGCTGGAAGACCATCAAAGTTGAGTAATGTCTCCATCATTTCCATGATTCTAGAATCTTGAAGTGCAGGGAAAGGCACAAGGTTGCGATGTGAAGGGGTAGCGTACAGGCGGGATATGTAATAAAAACAGGATAAGGCAGGCGTGAAAGTAATGGGCGTAGCACCCGATTCCGAAGATCGATACAAGGTATATCGATTATCTTGCGATACGGATGGTAAGTCAAAGAGTTCTACACTGCGGTTTGCAAGGTCAAGGTAAATATTCCCAGGCTTTAGGTCTCCATGGATACGATTTCTAAAGTGCAAGTCCGCGACTGCTTTACCTAAGTCAAACGCAAGATGCCGACAGAGCACAGGGTCTTCCAAAAGGGAGCGATGTTGTAGATAGAGGTCTTGATCATGGCTATACATGTCTAGCGTGTAGGGTTTGGTAGGAACTAAAAAGCCAAATTGCGCTATGGGGCAAACATTTTCTAAACCGTATTGTTTTCTTAGTTCAGGCTCTAGGATTTCTACAGGATTTTTACTATTACTCGAAGAGACAATAGAGATAGGGGAGAGAGAGCCCTCGGTAAGAAGAAAGCCTCGATCGTAGTATTTGTAGTTGCCAAAGGACTTTACAGTCCCTTTGCTTGCAGTCGGTATTTTCTCGCCAGTGGCGGTTTTTGATTTAGGCAAAATGACGAGTTGTGTATTAACAAGAATGAACTTGCAAGGGGTCGTTTGTATAACCAGGCGGTGGCTTTCTGGCTCGGGTACAGATCGCTGTTGTGGGTGGGAGGTTAACAGAGACTGGGGTTGCGATTTTCTAATGACCAGGCCATCGTGGATGGTTCGTGCTAATGTTTCTATATAATCGCTACGGCCTACAATTCGACTGATAACATCATGTATCGCATCGAGGCACGACCGTCCAATGCGCATATTGGG
>CAXGBK010000137.1:0-2384 GCA_964008345.1 uncultured Coxiella sp. | reverse complement strand
AAGGTGTCGCGCGAAAAATTTCTAGGCTCCCTTTTTAAGTGGCGATTAAAAAGTTTGATGTAACGGAAGTTTGCAAGTCTTATGTTTTTTTATGGTCGGTTTATAGTTTGTCGATAAGCTATGACTAGCAGTATGGGTTGTATAAATATTTTTAGAAGTAGCTTTAAAACTAGCGGCGGCAGCGACAAAACCAGTAGCCCCTGGTGTATAAACAGCCATAGCAGCCCGTAAGCGTCTACGTTTAAAGATAACCATGGCGCGAATAAGACCACGAAACCGTGCTTGTAGAATTTTTTTAATACGGTTGTATGTTTGCGTGTAGAAATATAGGGCTCCAGATGAAAGTGTCGCTATAGTATCAGCGCTGAGACGGTAACCCGAATATAGAAGCAGTGTCTCTAAAGTAGTTATATGTTTGCGTGCAGAAGCTTCAAGTAGAGCCCTTTGACCTTGGTTGTTCAGATTGAGATCAGTACGCGTATTGGTAAGGAGCGCACTAACCGTTTTGCTGTGGCCATAGGCTGCAGCTAATATAAGTGCAGTAATCCCCTGTACACTCGAGTGGTTAGGATCAATACGTGTGTCAGTGAGTAGCGTACTAACCGTTTCACTATGGCCTTTTCTTGCAGCTAATACAAGGGCGATATGCCCCTGTTTATCTTTAAGGTTTAGATCAATATGCGTGTGGCTAAGGAGGGCGCTAACAATAGTGCTATGATTTCTATCTGCTGCTTCTATTAGTGCAGTGCGGCCCAATGTATTGACGGTATTGGGATTGGTTTGTTTGTTATTAAGGAGCATGTTAGCAATATCGGTATGGCCAATGATTGCAGCGCATATAAGTGCAGTATCGTTGCACGTATTGACCTGATTAGGATTAGTCCGCGTATCGTCAAGGATGATGCTAACGATCGTATTATGGCCATTATTTGTAGCTAATATAAGTGCAGTATTGTTCTGTTGATCGTAACAGTTAGGATCGATGCTCCTGCTTTTATTATTGAGGATTCTTAGAAAAGTTTCTTTATCACCGATACTGGCTGCGTTCAAAAATGCTTGTTCCGTAATCATATGCATATCCTATATTTTTAATGGGCTGTTTATTAATTTTTGTTTGGACTGGGTCTTGCATTGGGTGCGGTATCGCTATTTTGCTGATAATGAGTACTTTTAGCCGTAGCTTTAAAACTAGCAGCAGCGGCAAAACCGGTTCCGCCTGGTGCATACACAATAAGGGCATTGCGTAAGCGCATTTTCCTAAAGATTAAAATAGCGCGAACAAGGCTGCGAAATCGTGCACGAAGTTGTTGCTTTGTCTCACGAAGTACCTGGCTATACAGTTTTTTTGGGGTGTCAGGAAGTCTCTCTAGATCCTCAGCACTGAGACGATGATCTGAGTATCGAATTAGAATTTGTAATGTGGTTGTATGCTGGTTAATAGAGGCTTCTGAAAGGGCTTGTTTTGCTTGGTATCGATAGTTGAGATTTAAACACGGGTCATCAAGGAGTAATGCCAGCGTCTTACTGTGTCCACAACGTGCACTCCATATAAGTGCTGTGTCACCGTCCTCATCGGCATGATTTGGATTGACGCGTGGATTGTTAAGGAGGTGAGCAACCATGTACTGGTCGCCAGAACTTGTAGCTAGTATAAGTGCATTGTTATTGTGTTCGTTGGAATAGTAAATGTCATCATTGTTACCGTTGTTATCGATAACAGGATTAAAATTTTTGTGATTTGTGGTGCTGGTTGCATTTAAATATGCTTGTTCAAAAGTCATCTTCGGTCCTGGGTTTTAGTAGGTTGTTGCTGTGTGTGCTTGGGTAACGCATAGTGTATGGGGCTCTTTTGATAACTATTTTTGTGACGATTCTTGGGGTGGTGTGTTTTTAATTCTGTTACTATAGGTGATTCTAAAATGCCATTATGTGTGTTAATAATCTGTTTGATTTGGCTAGAATTTTATTTTAAATATCATTTATAATCAATGTTTGTCGGTATATATATGTGGCTATTTTGGTATTTTAACCATATTTTAATGGGGTTTTATGTTTGGGCCAGCATGCATGAGATATATATGTTTCTTCTAAGGTTTTTGAATGCGAAGTGATACACGAGTTGGTAGGATGATTGAACCAATTTTATTTAGGTTTAGCTGGGGTGCCAGGATTCGAACCTGGGAATGCGGGGATCAAAACCCCGTGCCTTACCGCTTGGCGACACCCCAATTAGGTGTATTATTATCCTACTATTTAAGTGCTATGTCAAACATTTTTCATGAGAATTGACGTTTCAGTCATAATAAGATCATGATTGTTGCGGCTTTCTAGTATATGTATGATGTTTTTTACTTGCATATTTCGGTGTTTGCGACTTTGTTTTT
>CAXGBK010000136.1:0-6498 GCA_964008345.1 uncultured Coxiella sp. | reverse complement strand
GGATGTAACCAAATCACAGACCTTAGCCCTCTTGCCTCATGCACTGCACTAACAAATCTTAATCTTCATGGATGTACCAGAATCACAGACCTTAGCCCTCTTGCAAACCATCCTACTCTTAGCAGCCTCATAGGCCCTGATGGTGATAAAGTAGATTTAGCATCTCTATCTAATACGCAACAACCGGGTCCTTAATACCTTTTTATCGACTAGTATAACTATTATAGCGTTTAGCGCAGCTGATATTACTAATTGCAGTTTTATAATTTTAGCTATTTAAGCGTTCATACATCGCAAGTAATACTATATAACCTATCATACCCATGCCATTTAACACCTTATGCTACACATGGATATGTATTTATTTTTATGATAAAATAATCAAAGCATACAACTTGAAAGGATAATAAAATGCCCATTGATGCAATGCATAAAGAATTACTTGTTCGTATGTCGTTATTTCTAGGAAATAAAGATCGCGCACAACTAGGTTGTACTGCTAAACCATTTAAAAACCTCGATATTGAAAAAGCACTTTGCTCAGAAAGTGTTACGATTGATTATTATTTACTAGATAAAATAAGGTGCTATCATCTCAATATTGCAACTGATCAAGCTATAAATCAACCTAGAACAGAATCAAACACATCAGCTATTAAAGAACTTATTATTGCAGATGATGCTGCTAGACATTTTACCAATAATGATCTGACAAAAGTGGCTGAACTAGGTTTTATACATAACCAAACCCATATGGTTAATCTTGATAACTGCACCCAAATCAAAGACCTTAGCCCCCTTGCAAACTGTACTGCGCTAACGATCCTTGATCTTTCTCACTGCAAACAAATCACAAACCAAATCCTAAGCACACTTCCAGTTTTACATACACTAAAGTTCTTTAATCTTCAAGGATGTCACAGAATCACAGACCTTAGCCCTCTTGACTCATGCACTGACCTAACGTACCTTAATCTTTCGAAATGTCACCAAATCACAGACCAAATCTTAAGCACACTTCCAGTTTTACCTGAACTAACAGCCCTTAGTCTTAGACACTGCGGTCAAATCACAAACCTTAGACCTCTTCAAAGCTGCACGGCACTAACAGATCTTTATCTTATAATGTGTGGCCGAATCACAGACCTTAGCTCTCTTGGTTCCTGCACGGCACTGACAAATCTTAGTCTCTGGGGATGTAACCAAATCACAGACCAAATCCTAAGTACGCTTCCAGTTCCACTTGAACTAACGTGCCTTGATCTTACTCGCTGCGGACAAATCACAGACCTTAGTCAACTTGCCTCATGCACTACATTAAAAATCCTTTATCTTAGAGGATGTACACAAATAGAAGATTTCAGCAAACTTGCCTCATGCACTCTACTGACTGATCTTAATCTTGCTTGGTGTGACCAAATCACAGACCTTAGGCAACTTGCTTCCTGCACGTCACTAACTAACCTTAATCTTGGTATGTGTCGCCGAACCACAGACCTTAGCTCTCTTGGTTCCTGCACGGCACTGACAAATCTTAGTCTCTGGGGATGTGACCATATCACAGATCAAATACTTAGCACACTTCCAGTTTTACATACACTAAAGGGCCTTGAACTTTCATCGTGTACCGGAATCACAGACCTAAGCACACTTGCTTACTTTACGGCACTGACTAGCCTTAATCTTAAGTTCTGTAACGAAATAACAGACCTTAGCCCACTTGCTTCCTGCAAGAAACTTACTAGCCTTGATCTTCTTAACTGTTACCAAATCACGGACCTTAGCCCACTTGCTTCCTGCACGTCACTGACTAACCTTGATCTTCGTAGCTGTACCTCAATCAGAAACCTCAGCCCTCTTATAAACCATCCTACTCTTAGCAACCTCATAGACCGTAACGGTGAAAAAGTAGACTTAGCATCACTGTCTAATACGCAACGATTATATCCTTTAAATATATGTTTACTTTCATGAAAAAATACTCAAAACATACAACTTAAAAGGATAATAAAATGCCCATTAGTACGCTGCAAAAAGAATTACTCATTCATATGTCGTTATTTCTAAGAAGCGAAGATCATGAACAACTAAGTTGTACTGCTAAACCATTTAAAAACCTCGATATTGAAAAAGCACTTTACTCAGAAAGTGTTACGGCTGATCTTTCTTTGCTAAAGAGAATTAGGTGTTATCACAACGGGATTATGGAAACTCAAACTAACGGAACCAGCTCATCGGCAACATCTAGCGAACAGACTGATAATAATTTTGATACGGGTCATTATCAAAGTAAAAAACCTAAAACAACTAATACCGAACAACAAGCCACAGAATCTAATGCATCAGCTATTAAAGAACTGATTATTACATCTAATGCTGCCGAGGATTTAATCAATGATGATCTAAAAATACTAGCTGAACTAGGATTTATACACAACAACACCGAGACAATTAATCTTTGGTACTGTAATCAAATCACAGACCTTAGCCCACTTATATCCTGCACGGCACTTGAGAACCTTAATCTTGGAGAATGTACACAAATCACAGACCTTAACCCACTTGTAAGCTGCACGGCACTAAAAAGCCTTGATATTAGCTTTTGTGACCAAATCATAGAACTTAGCCCACTTACACACTGCACTATGCTATCGAGCCTAAATCTTACTTTCTGTGATCAAATTAAAGACTTTAGCGCACTTTCAAAATGTCTTGCACTGACTAATCTTGATATTGGGGGATGTGATCAAATTACAGACCAAATCCTAAACCAAATCACATCCTATGCTGCAGTCACAAGCCTTCGCCTTGCTTTCTCAAACCAAATCAGGAATCTAACCCCACTTAGAAACTACAGGGCATTAGAGAAACTTGATCTTAAAGAATGTAAAAACATTGAAGACCTAAGCCCACTTATACACTGCAAGAAACTGAAGATCCTAAATCTTATTTTCTGTGATCAAATCACCAACCTTAGCCCACTTGTAGACTGCAATGCACTTGAGAGCCTTGATCTTAGAGGTTCTGGAAATATCACAGACTTCAGCCCACTTGAAAAATGCACCCAATTAACAAACCTTGGCCTCTATAGATGTATTGAAATAACAGACCTTAGACCACTTGAAAACTGCACAAAGATTACCAGTATTAATTTGGGAGGATGTAAAAAAATTAACGATCTTGGACCTATCGCACAGTACATCTCCCTAGAAAACCTAGATCTATCATGGTGTTATAACATAACAAGCCTTAGCCCACTTGCATCATGTACAACACTGAAAACCCTTAATCTTAAGTTCTGTAGCCAAACCGTAGATCTTACACCACTTGCAAACCACCCTAATCTTAGCAAACTCATAAGACCAGATGGTAAAAAAATAGATTTAGCACCGCTATCTAATACAAGGCAATCAAGACCATAATAAGTTTTTATCTACTGATAGTTTTATGGCGTTTAGTATAGATGGTCTTACATAAATGCTACTCTCTAGATAAAACTCTATACATAAAAAAACCAAAATAATAAATCTTAGGTACTATGACCAAATCACGGATCTTACACCATTTACAAACCATCCACATCTTAGCAAACCCATAGGCCTAGATGGTTAAAAAATGGACTTAGCATCCATAGCTTATGCACAAAGACCAGGGTCTTAATTCCAAAACTTAAAAATGCCTCCTCTACCTCTAGGAAGAGAGCTTTGCCGACTTCGAGAGCGTTTCCTTTTTCGAAGCTTTTTATTGGGTTTTTTTACGAACCGATTAACAAGTTTAACAAGTTCATTCTCTTCTTCTCGTCCTTGATCTTCAGCCCTTCTACCTGCTTCTTCATTATGTTTTAGAGATTTTACTTTTCCATAAGGTTTTCTGGGAGGATTAGAATTCGCTTTATGAGAAGATCGATGCGAAGAAGTTTTAGATCCAGAATTCTTAGGAGCACTTTGCCGCACATTAGGAAAGACAGTTGGTATATTTTTACGCAACACGTCGAAAGCACTGCTTATATATTTGACTATACTAGATAAAGACCCCCTAATCATACCATGTTTACTCATAATTTTACCTACAATTTAATCTTACTCTATTTATAGCATAAATATGAATAAAATCATGATTTAATATGAAATATTTAAATTCATCTAGGCATTAATTTGATAATACAAGGCGGTATACAAATCTCATCAGAAAACGTGAAAAAACGGATCCCTACGGTAATAACAGCATACGACGAAAGTAAAAAACATGCGGATTAAAATCAAAAAAGCACAATAACAATGGGATCAAACACATTATCAAAATAGTACACCAAAAGATATTATCAGCCCAAAAAGCACACATCGTTACATGATAAATTACCATTTCGCACCACTAGCCTATTTACTTAAATACAGCAACGCCATACAAAAAATTGACTTTAATAACCACCTCAATACTAGTGACGATGACTGATGCTCACCTCCTGCCACGTCATTTCTTGGAAGATCGACGACTCCTCTCCCTCCTATGAGTAGTCCCACTTGCTGCATTCGCAGAACCCATAAATCCTAAAACAGCTCTAGCACAACTTCCAATTGCTTCTTTTTTCGCAGCATGACTTTGATCATCAGCACGCCCCTCATAAATTGAACGAGCCTGAGAGTAGTCTCGTGAAGACTTTAACTTTCCTCTTATTTCTCTTGCTCGTTTTAAAGATTTATTTTGTTTTTTTTGCGCTCTACCCATCCTGATCAATGCACTAATGGGTTCTTTATTAAAGTCACTAAGAAAATTAAGCATAATGCCCTTAACGTCACCAAATTTTTTCTCCTTGATCTCATCCCGCTCCGTTTCTATTTGATCTAAGTACGCTTTCAAATCTTCAAAATCTTTTTGCTTTTTTTTTGGTGTAGTTTCAACATACCGACTCACAGCATATGTATTTACTGCAGCTAAAGTAAGCATATGCATTATAAAAGTATTATTATCAGACGGAGCAGCGATTGTATACTTACCAACTACATCCTTTTCTAATAAATTATTTTTCACGAGCCATGTAAGAGGTGGATTGGGATCTCCCTCAATTTCATTACCTTCTAAAATATTCTCCAATACCTCTAAATCTGGTAATGTCAAAGGCCAACGAAGTTCTCCCAATCCATATTCTTTATTTTTTCGTACCTTTGGACCATATTGAGAGTAATATTTACGCTTAGCCTTCGTATCAATTTCACCCATTTTTTTTGCTGCTATTATATTTACTGCTTCTCTCGTTTCAGAATCTATCCTGTTTTTTTTCTCGACAGCAGGCAAATCATCAAGAAATATCATACGCATATCTATAGCCTTTTCGAGTCTATCATCATATGAACTAGGGTTACCTGGCAAAAGAGGATTATTATACCAGTTAATTACACGTAAAGTTTTGTAAGGTTCTACAAGAAGTTCTTCTTCAGATCGATTGTCTGCAGTAGTATCTACATCCCTATTCTGAGACTCAGTTTTTGTAACGTGTATTGTAGCACCTTTTTTTCTAGAAAAAAGAGACAACAAAGATTTTAAACGCGGTCTTTTTTTAGGCAAACTAACTTTCATTTTTCTTAGTGACTTTAATAAAGAACCCAAAAAAGGAATCTTAGTTCCTGATTCAGGTTTTTCTTTTTTTTTTTTTTCCCACAGCTCATGTCTCCATTATACTTATGTTATCTATATAGCACAAAATAAGATAAAATGATGATTTTAATCAATAATAATAGAAAAAACTCGAAGATGATAAATACATATAGCAAAACGATACACGGCAAAATACCAAGCGCATTTGTTCAACACTTAAATAAAAAAAGATAATTACAAAAGCCATGTAAATCATAAAATACAGACGTCAGTATCTACACTGAAATAGTTAGGTTACGCAATAGTTATCTAATAATGCCGGCATACTACTTTTTAACTGTGAAAATCATAATGATAAGGTAAAAAAATAATACATATTCAGGTAGGCAATGATGTTTACAAGACGATAAAAGCCCATTATATCTTCTCAAAATTATATAAGGCTAAGGAACCAATGATAGGGTTTGAGTAATACTATCCAGCGCAGCTTTTGCTTCCACAATATTTTTTACCGGAAAACATCGACAATCTTTTACTGGATCCACCTTGTTACTCTTAGGTAAAATCACAAAATGTGCCCCATGTTTTGCAGCTTGCTGAACACGCGCTTGACCCTGCTGAACCGGGCGTATCTCACCATTTAACCCCAACTCCCCGATCACCACCAAACCTCTAGGCAATGGCTTGTTCGTTAAACTAGAAATAATAGCAAGGCAAACAGCTAAATCCGAAGCCGTCTCTGATATCTTCAAGCCCCCAACCACATTAACAAACACATCTTTACCATGACAGGCAATACCAGCATGCTTGCTCAATATTGCCATCAGCATATTCAACCTATTACTATCGATACCCATCACAACTCGCCGAGGATTCTGACCAAAACTCTCATCCACTAACGTCTGT
>CAXGBK010000135.1:0-2170 GCA_964008345.1 uncultured Coxiella sp. | reverse complement strand
ATTCAGGGTTACTATAAACATAATGATGTTTTATATAACATCGGCTTGTTTTACTTACATTTAGGAGATATATATGTTTAATAGAAGCTACCTGGCACGGATTGCTGTTTTTTTAATTGCTATCGGAGTTATGTCCTGTGCTCATGCTCAGATCGGATCGATGGCCTCTCGTCTAAATAGCTCTCTGAGCAGTGTGGCTGATCTTATTGGTAGTGTCGGTTACGTTGCTGGTCTTGGGTTTGGCGTTGCATCGGTCTTTAAATTCAAGCAGCATAGGGACTCACCTACTCAGGTTCCGATTGGGACACCATTTGGAATGCTTGGTGTTGCTGTTGCGCTTATTTACATGCCTCAGCTATTAACCGAGACCGGCGCCTCTGTATTTTCATCCAACACCGCAGGTGGTGCATCTGGTACGTTTAGTGATCTCTAGTTTGTCACTTTGAGTTTTATTTATTTTTTTTTGGCGGCGCTAGTTTTTGTGCCGCCTTTGTTATCTAAGCCTTCTCATGCATTAAGCTTAACAGAGCCACAATACGCAACTACATTTACCCATTTTACCTACACAAACCCAGATGCGCCAAAAGGTGGAACCCTTAGGCAAGCATCAACGATACGGTTTAACAGTTTCAACCCTTACCTTTTTCAAGGTATTTCTGCGCCAGGTCTTGGTAACTCTATTGAGACACTAGCAATCCAATCGCTTGACGAGACCGATACTGTGTACGGCTTACTGGCAGAATCATTTGATTATAAACCTAAAATGCATACACTGAAAATCAACCTTAGAAAAGGTATTCGCTTCCACAACCAACAACCACTACTAGCAGAAGATGTTGTTCGAAGTTTTTATGACCTAGTCGAGCAAGGCTCTCCAATTTATGCTAGATATTTTCGGGATATCGTTGCTATTGAAGCGCTTTCTAAATCCAGCTTAGCTATATACTTCGATCCAAACAGCCACAACCGAGAGCGCCATTTATTAGTTGGATCCATTCCTGTTTTTACCTATCGCGGACCTTTTCCAAAATCCAATCACCAACCTCTTATAGGAACAGGACCTTATGTTATAAAAAAATTTAAACTTGGGCAGAATATCTACTACGAAAGGGATAAAAACTACTGGGGAAAAGATCTTGCTGTCAATCGTGGTAGACATAATTTCGATACCCTTGCTTATCATGTATACCAGGATGATGATGTCGCATTAACTGCTTTTAAATCGCATCACTATGACTTCCATCATGAGTCGGTCGCAAAGCTTTGGAAAACTGCCTATCGAGGCCCACTATTCACACAAAAAAAGATCCTTAAAAAATCCATTAAGGATTATAAGCCTAAAAATATGCAGGCTTTTGCTATGAACATACGTAACGGTCTCTTCAAAGATCGTCGTGTTCGACTTGCACTTAACTATGCTTTTTACTTTGACTGGATCAATCAAAATATTTTCTACAACAGTTATACCCGGACGAATAGCTACTTTTCAGATACACGATTTGCTGGCAATCATATACCCACAGAGGCAGAACGCACTGCTCTTGCGCCTTACCAATCCAGTTTACCAGACGGTATAGTTTCGCAAGCATTTAAGCTACCCAACGCAACATCCCACCAGGATCATCGACAAGATTTACAAGTCGCTGCTCAATTACTATCCGATGCTGGCTGGGATCTTGTCCGTGGTAAACTGGTACATCGTGTTACTCGTAAGCCTTTTGTCTTTACCATGCTTCTGCACTCAGCTAGTATGACTCGTATCTGTCTACCATTCAAAAAATCGCTCGAAAAACTGGGTATTACAATGCATATTAAGCTGGTATCTTCTAGTCAATTTATTCGTTCAGTGCGCCGTTTTGACTTTGATATGATCACTTATATTTGGCCTCAGGATGGCAATCCAGGCACGGAACTGAGACTTTTTTGGCACTCATCAGAGGCTAATAAAATAGGATCGATGAATATTATAGGCCTTAAAGACCCTGTGGTTGACGCACTGATTGATCAAACTATTAAGGCCTCCTCAGATGAGCAACTAACCGTTTCTGCACGTAATCTTGACAGGGTTCTTCTCTGGGGAAACTATGTTATACCACACTGGCATACCGATACGTTTCGTATCGCCCATTGGCATACTATCCGTCACCCTGAGATCCACCCAAAATACGAT
>CAXGBK010000134.1:0-9143 GCA_964008345.1 uncultured Coxiella sp. | reverse complement strand
CTAAAAAACGTTGTGTGTGCTATGAAAGACGATACAGAGTGGTTAAATGGATCTATAGATGATCATCTGTTGCTTTTCAAATCAAGCAGATTCTTACTGCGCGATAGTTATTACAGCCTAGTAAGACGTTTTGTCGAAAAAGAAATAAATGTAGAAATCATATCATCAGGATTCGACAATTGCATCATGCAAATGCAATCTGGGAAACGGTATGGTTACGGTAATAATCGATGCAGTCAGCTGGGTTTAGGCGAGCCTGATGACTTAAAAATAACAACATGGAGAGAGATTCCAAGAGTAGCAGATGAAAAAAGCAAGGAGATTGTACTAGGAATACACCACAGTATGATGCTCACTGAATCAGGTAAGGTGTATGTTTGCGGAAGGAATGGGTGTGGTCAGTTGGGCTTAGGCGAAGATTCCGATTTTGAGATATCTTCATGGATAGAGTCAGATATTCCAGCTGGTGAGCGAGTCGAGCAGATCGTCTTAGGGAGTTTTTACAGTATGATTCTAACGAAGTCTGGGAAGATGTATGGCTGTGGCAATAACCACTGTGGTCAGTTAGCCCTGGGAGACGATGCTGATGTGTATATGCCAACCTGGTCGGAGATTTCACTCCCAGAAGGAGAGCAAGTGCTAAAGATCGCTTTAGGAGACGACCATAGTATGGTGCTAACCAAATCTGGCAATATGTATGGGTGTGGTTCGAATGAATACGGCCAGTTGGGCTTAGGAGATACTACCGAAAATATGATAACAACCTGGACGTTGATTCCATTCCGGGAAGAAGAGCGGGTTAATAATATCGTTCTAGGAGGCTATCATAGCATGATGCTAACCGAGACGGGTAAGGTATATGGTGCAGGGAGCAATGAGAATGGTCAGCTAAGCATGGAAGATGCCGACACGGATTTCATAACATCTTGGACGGCAATTTCACCACCAGAAGGTGAGCAAGTTAAGAAGATCGTTCTAAAATATTTGCGCAGCATCATGCTAACACAATCTGGTAAGGTATTTGGATGTGGTGCGAACGAATCGGATCAAATGTGTATACATAGATTGGAGGATAGAATGGATGAGAGCGTTAGATCCTGGTCAGAGATCATCCTCCCAAATAATGAATACGTGGATCAAATAGTGATAGAAGCGTCGAATAGTATGGTGCTAACGACGTCAGGTACGGTCTATAGATGTGGAAAGCATGAGGATGCAAATCGTAGCCCAGCAGAGTCTACCCATGAAGGTTTAGGGCCATGGAGAGAAATGCCACGGCCAGCTGCAATAGAAAACATATTGCGCCGATTACCTGAAAAAATAACAGGTGGAATGTCTCTGTTTTCAGAACGTTTAACAGGAGCTGCAGTAGAATATACAGATCCAAGTCATGGCGCGGATAGAACAGTGTTGGCATGTAAGCTATAACTTACTATTTTGGTGCGTAGTCAAGAGTTAGAGGCCCCAATCAATATCTGCAATGATACAGTAGGCGGCGTTCACGACATATCCTAAACAACGTTAGAATTTTTTATGAGATTGCAACATCGTCCTGCGAAGTTATTTTCTTAGGTATATGGTGTTTGCAGATTCGGTGGGGCACATGAGAAGGTAATGTATTGGTAATATGATCAGAATCTGAATGAATGGTAATATTCGTAACTACGTTTTGGTGCATTTGTAAGACCCATGGAGTGCACCAGCCCACCTCTATAGCTGTTGAGTGGTCGGGTGTGAGTTTAAGCAGTTCTAAAATCATGGCGCGTAAACTATTACCATGGGCTACAATTAAGATAGTACTATGTTGACTAGCAAGTGGCATGAGCTTCTCTCGGCAAAATGACTGTACGCGCAATAATGTTTGCTGAAGCGATTCACCCCCAGGAGGGCAGGTTTCAAAGCCGCGCCGCCATAAAAAAACTTGATTCTCACCGTACTTTTGTATCGAATCATGTTTATTTAGACCTGTCAGGTGACCATAATCTCTTTCGTTTAGACGAGTGTCTGTAACCATAATCGGCTTGCTGTTACTATCGCGAATAATCATTTGACTGGTATCGATCGCCCGTTGTAAAGAGGAGCGAATAACAACGTCAAAAGCGTAGTTTTGCAGCATATATGCACAATTTTTCGCTTGCTCTCTTCCACGTGCAGTCAATGGCGCATCATACGTTCCAGTAAACCGATCTTCCGCGTTATAAGTAGACTGACCATGACGGGCTAGAACAATAGTTGTTATCTTCTTCATAGAGTGTCGTTTTGCAAACAAAAAGTATACAGTAATTTTACACCATACCCAGTAGGGCCTTTCGCATGGAGGCTATTGGCTGCAGGTATCCATGCAGTGCCAGCGATGTCGATATGGGCCCATGGCGTATCGCGGGCAAAACGCTGGATGAATTGTGCTGCTGTAATCGAGCCTGCAACACCTGCTGGGGTCCCGAGATTTTGAACGTCTGCAATACTAGAGTCGATCATTTTATCGTAAGCTGCATCCAAAGGCATACGCCACAACTTTTCATGGCTGTCTTGTCCAGCCTTTAGTAATCCGTCGGCTAATGGATCATGATTCGAAAAAAGACCAGCATATTCGTAACCCAAACCAACAATCATAGCGCCCGTCAGCGTAGCGGTGTCGATAATGCAGCGGGGTTTAAAGTGATCCAGTGTATAATCAATAGCGTCTGCTAAGACCAACCTACCTTCAGCATCGGTATTTAATACGTTGATGGTCTTACCACTGCGAGAGGACAAGACATCGCTAGGTCGAGTTGCCTTTCCGCCCGGCATATTTTCAGCAAGCGCCAGTACACCAACAACCGGATGAGGGCAGCGGTTCATCGCCAAAGCCAGCATTGCACCCATGACGCAAGCTGCTCCGCCCATATCGTATTTCATATCTACCTGCATCGCGGATTTTAAATTAATACCACCACTATCATAGCAAATTCCCTTACCCACGAGCGCAATAGGCGCTTTTGTATCACCTGTGCCAGGCCAATGCATGGTAACGAGTGCCGATTCCCTTGCGCTACCCATGCCTACAGCAAGTAATGCATGCATGTTTTCTTCTTGTAATGCGCTATCACCAAGAACGTTAACGGTTACTCCGTGACTTTCTAGTTCCCTCGCACGCTCCGCAAAGGTCATAGGATATAGGACATTAGGTGGACAATGCATTAGATCTTTTGCTATGAGCTGCCCAGAGTTAATGGCGTGCTGCTCGCGTATAGCCGCTTCTAATTCAGCAGTACTATGGTGGTGGATGGTCTGGATACATGTACGATTAGACTTTTTAAAATCCTGATAACGATAATCAGCCATAGCAATGCCATAGGTAATTGATTTTGCTACGATTAAAGGATCTATAGTGTTTTTTGAAGGATAGAGAACATGGATCGTTTCGATCTTTTTACTCGCTAAAAATTTAGCCAGTTTGGCCGATGCAGATGATAAAGAGGCGATATCCAGGTGATCTTGCGCACCAACACCAAGACAGATAGCACAACTTTTTAAAGTAAGAAATCCGTCTGTAGCCAATATAGCGCATTCGCCAGATTTTCCAGAAAAGCAAATCGTTTCTAGTTGTTTCTGCAGCGCATCGGGTCTAAAGTTTGTATCATAGATATCAGAAAGGAGTTTTTGCTGATTATCTAAGAGCATAACAATGACTTCAGAGTCAGCTAGATTTTCGGCATTTCTGTGAAAAATATTCTTAGGTTGTTGCATGGTCACTTCAAAATAAAGTTATTGTAGAGAGCAAAAATACCTTTGTAAATAATTAATTTTGGTAAAATGATGTATTTTTTGCTACAATAGATCGGATTAGCGATGAATCTTCTCAAATTGGTATGAGAAGTTCATTAACAAGGATGTTTATGATCAAGAAATTCTCAAAAAAGGACCCGTATCAAAAACGTGAGTCCGTCCGTTACAAGGATCCTATTCCCAGTCGAGAACTGATACTAGAGTACCTAGAGAAATCAGGGAAACCGCAAAGTAAAAACGATATTGAGCGAGGACTTTTTATTAAAAAATCAGAACAGAAAATTGCACTTTCAAGGCGGCTAAGAGCGATGGTGAGAGATGGGCAGCTGCTACTAAACCGCAAGGAGCAATTGACACTGATTGATAATCTTGCACTACAAAAAGCGAAAGTTGTGGTGAAGAAAAGTGGCTTCGCAACACTCGATTTTATAGATGGTTATGAACCCAGTAAGCCTGTATGCTTTACGCCAATAGCCATGCGTGAGATACTAGACGGGGATACGGTATTAGTACGCATAAGCCATAATGAAGAAAATGGTAGAAAAATAGCGGTGCTGGTTGAAATCATAGAAAGATCGATGGAAGAAATGGTTGGTATTATCGAAGTTGACGAATACGGAGAGTTATTCGTTCCTGTACAAAAGCAGATCACCACAGACATTCAATTGATAGCCAGTAAAGTTTCCTATAAACATGGAGACTACGTTCAAGCAAAAATAATCAAATACCCAACAAGAAGACAAAAAATGGTTGTGCAGGTTCTCAAAGTTATTGGGGATCACGCTATGGCTGGGCTAGAACGCATGATTGCCATTTCAGTATTTAATTTACCACACATCTTCAGTGCAGACGCCTTGAAATACGCAAAATCCCTACATGACCAACCTATCCAAAAGGAGGCTGATAGAACAGATTGGCGAGCACTGCCATTTGTTACGATTGATGGCGAGGACGCACGAGATTTCGATGATGCTGTTTTTGCAGAAAAACAAAAACAAGGTTGGCTATTGCGTGTAGCCATCGCAGATGTATCGAATTACGTTTTAGAGGACAGTGAATTAGATCGTGAGGCGATTGAAAGGGCTACCTCAGTCTATTTACCCGGAAGCGTTATCCCTATGTTGCCGGAAGTACTAAGCAATGATCTATGCTCACTTCGCCCAGAAGAAGACCGGTTGGTCCTTGGAGTAGAAATGCATATTGGTTCCTGCGGCAAGCTACAAAATTATCATTTCAAAAAGGCTATCATTCGGTCCAAGCAGAGATTGACTTACACAGCTGTTGCGGGAATGATACAAGGACACGAAAAAGTGCAGACATGGTTTGCAAAGCCACTTGATGATCTATATGCTTGCTATCAAGCGCTAACAAAAGAGAGATCTAGGCGTGGAAGTATAGATTTTGATTTCCCAGAATCCAAAGTGCAATTTGACCAGCAGGGCAAAATAACTGCGATTATAAGTGTTGAACGCAATATTGCGCATTTGATAATAGAAGAAGCCATGCTAGTAGCGAATGAGGCTTGTGCAGGATTTATCATCCAACATCAAGCTACCGGGGTTTTTCGTGTTCATCCAAAGCCTAGTACAGAAAAGATACTCAACCTAAAACGATTTCTAGATGGCATGGGCATTTCCTTACCTAACTATGAAAACATCAAGCCCAAAGATTTAAAGCGATTATTAGATAGCGTTAAAAGCCAAGATCACGCACAAGCAATACAGTCGGTTGTACTGTCGACCATGTCGTGTGCACAATACGATACTGACAATATTGGTCATTTCGGGCTGGCCTATAAACATTACTGTCATTTTACCTCTCCTATTAGGCGTTATCCGGATTTAATCGTGCATAGGATTATCAAAAATATTCTTGCCAATAATGCATCGAAGACGCAACAATCTGGTATATTAAAATCGCTCGCCAAGCACTGCTCACGACAGGAGCGAAGAGCGGATGATGCGAGCCGTTACGCTATGAGCTGGTTAAAATGTCAGTTTATGGAAGATAAAGAAGGGAAAACCTACTGGGGCACAATTAGCTCAGTGAAAAGCTTCGGCGTATTTGTCACATTAGACGATATGCACGTGGATGGATTGTTGCATATCACACAACTTGAGGCAGATTACTATGATTACGATCCTATACAACTGAAACTGGTAGGTCGAAAAAATCACAAAACCTACTGTTTAGGCCAACGTATCCGCGTAAAAGTCGATAAGGTGAACAGCAGAGAGCATCAGATAGACTTTACACAAAAGTAGAGCGAACTGAACGCATTGGCGTCAGGCATAATAAAATTAACAGAAAATTATATCAATAAGATTTTTTTTTACTGCCAAAACTATTATGATCTAAAGATGACTATTGTTTTAAGTGAGATGTGAGATGGTATTGCAAAGTAGACGCGTAACCGATGCAAAGAAAACTGTGGATGATTATATCCAGTACTGGAAAGATTTAGTGTGCAAAGTAGAAGAAGGATTTCCACACACACATTTACCTAAGCTGGCCACAGATGTCCTAGATGAGATTAAAAGCATCCTAAATGGAGAGGTGCAGAGCCCTATTAGCACCCAGAAACATCGCAACTTAGTCCAACAGGCTTTGCAAGGAAATATAAATAGTGATCCCAGTAAAACGCATGTGGTCGCAATAAAGGAGCTATTACAGGCAGCGGGATCGATAAATACAGAGGTCACTCTAGCTTTAGTACGCCTATACAATATGATAGAGCGAGAGTGGTGTGTTCTTGAGCACTGCATCAATCTTCGGTGTTGGTTCGACAAACTGGATAACGACTACATCAAAAGACTATTTGTTAGCTATAATATGCTCAGCAACTTACAAGAGCTCACAAATAGTATGGAAGCTGCCAGTAATACACGTGAAAAAACCGATATAGCATTAAGAGAGTGGCTCAAACAATACAAAGCACGAATGGTATTAGATAGGCTTGGTGACCAGGGTCTATTGGATGCTATTAATCAGCTAGCTCTGGAAAGTGAACCAACTAATAAAAAGGTGGTAGAGGTTATAAAGGGCAGTATTGACTCATGGAGTGTTGAACTTAGTACACTAATGGAG
Organism: uncultured Coxiella sp.; assembly: GCA_964008345.1. Classification (GTDB taxonomy): domain Bacteria; phylum Pseudomonadota; class Gammaproteobacteria; order Comchoanobacterales; family Comchoanobacteraceae; genus CACBGS01. The sequence continues at coordinate 2,288 of CAXGBK010000134.1, read as the reverse complement.
ATCGCAAAAGACCTTGGGGCACCAGAAGAAGAGCTCGCACAATATGCACAGACAGCGAATCGCGCAGCAACAGAAGAGATTTTTATGGATGTGAATTTATCTGATGATAGTGGTTCTCGTAGGGCTAGCGCGCACAGTGGCAGAGATAGTGTATTAAACCAGGTAAGAGATGGCATGAATAGAATGGGCGCAACGGTTAGTCAGTCTTTCCAGGGCAAAAGTCCACGTGGGTTAGGAGCTAAGCACAAAGAAGAAGTAAGAGGTCTCACAAAGGAATCCATAAGACTTCGTCAAGAAATAAATCAGGCAATGAGTAGAGTCTGTACAGCATTGGCCAGTAGTAAAAGTCAGCTAATAGAGGCCATGAGAATTCAATCTGATGATGTAGCGAACATAGAAACCATTAGAAAACAACATATTGCAAATATCCGAAGTACGTATCAGGATGGTATCGGCTCACGAGAAACCCATGCCGATGAGTTTTGCAGAAAGCTACCTGATATATGGCAGTCAAGAGCAACAGAAGAGACACGCGCACACCTTAATATGGAGAGAAAATCCGTCTTTAAAGTTCTCACAGAGCATATCGCACCCAAAATGGTTCGCGATTATACTTGCCACGCATATGACCCTGATAGCCACATATCCAAACAATCTATCGATAAAAGCCTCCAGGATGAAAAAAATGCTAGTAGATGGCGTCAAGAACTACAAACCTTAAACGTCACTACCTACAAAAATTTACGTTACGCTTCTAGAATGACAAATTTTGCGCTTATAGCAAGTGTACTTTATCTTATTGGTAACCTGGTATTGGCATTTTTTGTGCCTGGAAAATTAATGGCTGGATTACTTTTAAATACTGAGGTAGCGAAAGCTTGTGCGCTTGCTATATTACTACTAGATGCGATTTTAGTAATAGGAGCGATGTATTTCTATCAAAAAACCCGTAGTGCCAAAATACAATTCTTAAAGGATAAAGGTGTCTCTATCGACCGATATCCCTGGATGGGATTATATAGAGGCCTGAGGAACTTAGGCAGATGGATATGGACAAGGCCTGCAGCAATTGGTGGTACTTGTAAAAGCATCAGTTCTTCACTTCTCACGCGTTCCAGAGCTCAAAGATCACGCACAACCAGGAGATTTGAACCCATATTAAACCGCAGCAATAACCAAGTATTAAATAGAGATCACCCATCCCCGGGGTATTAACGGTTGAAGCGATAAACGTAACACAAGCCTTCTACAAAGTCTTTTTGTTGCGTCCTAAGGTGCGTGTTTTCATAGGAAATTAACGCAAATCCACAGCCTGTTAAGATCCTATTGATATACTCAAAACTATGAGAAAATCTTGCATTATCTTGTAGTTTATAGTCCACATCAGAGGTTTTTTCAGTGCTAAAAACTAAATATCCTAGTTTCTTAACCACCTTAGAGAGTGCTTGCGCCGTACTAGCTATGTCGCCAAGATATGGAAAAACATCTCCAGCAACGACTAAGTCATAAGCAGAAAAATCATGCAAAATAGCCGGTATATTGCCGAGCGTTAAGTCATGGTATAGATTTTTCTTTTTTGCCAGATCCAGCATATTTTGTGCAGCGTCGATCCCGCTGAGGTGATAGCACATACGGTGGATAGACTCGCCACAAAGTCCTGTTCCACAACCAAGATCTAAGCAGCGCAGACTTTGGTCTTCTGGATTGATACTTTGGCGAATAAGCTGTGAGAGCGCATTGGGAACTTGATAGCTCAGTACATTGTTAAGGTGGTTATCATAATTGTGTGCATATTGGTTAAAAAGATCTGTTACATATCCAATAGGTGCTTGTTGTGCAGACTCACTTCGCAAAGCAGCAAGGATATAAGCAAGTTCATCTTGCGGTTTAAGGGATTGCGCCTGTTCATAATAAGCAATGGCTCTATCTTTGTGGTTCTGCTGTAGTGCACATGCTCCAAGATTAACCAGTGTTGCGTGGTGGTTTGGGTGCCGTTTAAGCATAAAGTTAAAATGATCTTGGGCTTCCTGGTAACGTCCCATATATAAATAGCAGACACCAATATTATAGTGGGTATCGTGTGGCTCATACTGAACATGTTGCAACCAATTCTCCAAGGCCAGCTTATATTGACGTTTATGTAGGTATACACAGGCAAGATTATGATGGATATTATTAATAGTCGCATCAAGAGATTTGGCTTTCTCAAGTGAGGCTAGGCCCTCGGCATCATCACCTTCTTGTAAGGATATAATACCGATATTGTGGTGTGCTTGTGGTTGTTGCGG
>CAXGBK010000133.1:0-1557 GCA_964008345.1 uncultured Coxiella sp. | reverse complement strand
TTGCGTTGAAATCGCTCTCTAAGCAAAGAAAGGGTCAGAGTGAAAAGAAAAATTAACGATGCTACACAGACAATTGATGGACCCGTTGGCGTATCAAAAACATAAGAAGCGTTGAAGCCTAAAATCGCCGAAGACACGCCTATCAAAGAGGCAAAAATAGCCATTTTCTCTGGTGTCGATACAAGAAAGCGCGAAGAAGCGGCCGGTATGATTAAAAGAGAGATAATAAGAAGGACGCCGACAACCTTTATGCCCACGGCTACGACCACTGCTAGTGCTATAGTCAGCACAATGTTTTCTCTTTTAGGATTTAGGCCGCTTGCAGCTGCTAAATCTTCATTTAGAGTGCACAATAAAAGCGCTGACCATCGCCAAATTAATAGAAGTAATACAAGGGCTAAACCTAACCAAATCAATAAAATGTCTGTTTTGGATACAGCCAGAATGTCCCCAATTAGATAGGCCATGAGTTCTATGCGTACCCCAGAGATGAAAGAAACTATTATTAAACCTAATGCCATACATGAATGACCCGCAACCCCAAGAAGAGTATCTAAAAACAGTGACCGGCCTTGACCAATTGTAACTGCTGTAGCCATAATTACAGATACAAACAATGCTCCCGCAAATACTGAAAATTCAAACATTAAAGACAATGATATACCCAAGAGAGCCGCATGGGCTGTTGCCTCACCAAAGTATGCCATTCTTCGCCATACAACAAAACACCCTAAAGGAGCGGCAGCCAGAGAAACACCTACGCCAGCAAGAGTGGCTCTAACCATGAAGTCATCGAGCATTTTTAGTGTTTTATCCTACTTTGGTTGTCTTTATGATTATGATGGTATAGCGCAAATGTACCGTCTACGTTTGAACCAAACAGATCTCTATATTCTGGTGAAGAAGCGACCATCTGCGGTTCACCCTGGCAGCATATATGGCCATTAAGACAAATCACTCTATTTGATGCACTCATAACTACATGTAAGTCATGACTTATCATTAGCACTGCGCAGCCAGAGGACTCCCGTACTTCCTCTATTTTTTTGTAAAATGCCGCTGATCCCGGTTGATCTAATCCGCGAGTAGCCTCGTCGAGCAATAAAATTTCAGGGTCATTCAATAAAGCACGTGCTAGAAGTAGTCGTTGCAATTGACCACCTGACAGGCTGCTTATTTGTGTGGATAAATAATTCTCTGATCCCAAAATCTGTTGCGCTCTCAAGAGTCCTCGGTCATTACGATTATTCACAAGACTTAGAAATCGCTCCGCTGTCAAAGGGAGTGATCGGTCAACATTTAAAACTTGCGGAACATAGCCTACTTTTAGACTTGGGCTCATAATTATTTTACCAGAGGCAATAGGCACTGAACCAATAATTGCCTTGAAAAGAGTTGTTTTTCCTGATCCGTTTGGACCAACTATCGTAACAATTTCAGCTCTGCTTACAGAAAGATTTATGTTTTCTAGTACTTTTTTATTTCCGTATTTTACGTCTAGAGCTTGGATCTCAATGAGCATTATCTAATCTTTGCATTTTCGCAAGTGCCACAAAT
>CAXGBK010000132.1:0-1734 GCA_964008345.1 uncultured Coxiella sp. | reverse complement strand
TAGATCGTTGTCCGCAGGTGTTTGTCAATCAATCGATTGTAGATAGCATGTTAGCTATGTCAGACAAAGCTTTATCTGTCGCAATGGTTTATGATGAGTCTGGACAGTACCTAGGTATGCAATCGATGGCGCTTTTGCGCCAAGCGTTGCTCTCGCATGCGAATCCCCGCACGATCATCAATAGGGATTATATCTTAGCTAATGCGGTATCGCTGCAGGCCGATATGTTATTGCACGATGCGTGGAAGTATTTAGATGATAAAGTTGCTGATATTGTGACGGTGATGTCGTCGTCCTCACAACCGGTTGGGTTATGGTTGGTTAGAGCGTGAATCGTGTCTATAGGTTGTATTTGGCTAGTTATGCAGGCTTGTTTGTTTTGCTTTTTTTTCCTTTAAGTATAATCTGGGGTGCGTATTATGAGAAGAGCGCGACGATGAGTCCGACGTCCTATGATGCAAGTTATCGCCATGTGACTATGACCCGTTATAACGATGAGGGGCAGGAACATATGATGATGCGTGCAGATCATATGATTATGGTTCGTGATATAGGATTTATTACACACCCGGTGTTGTCGATACGCTCTGTCGAGTCTGGCGATCAAGCTTGGACATTGGTGTCTCGGTATGCGCAAACACATAAAAAGCACTTTCATTTTTTTAAAGACGTTCGTTTGCAGGAGGTTGTTGCATCGCCGATACGCCTTGAGGCAAATGATTTTTGGTATAATCAGGATAATCACGATTTTTTTGCGGATGGCTCTGTTGTCTATCGTCGCCAAAACGATAACCTGATTGCAAAGCAAGCTTCTGGAAATATAAAAAACAAACGTATTCATTTGCAGCATGCCAGTGCAACAAGAAAGGAGAGGGCCGTTTAATGCCTATTGTGTTGTATCAGCCTGAAATCCCACAAAATACCGGTAATATTATTCGGCTTTGCGCGAATACGGGATCGAAGTTATGGTTGATTGAGCCATTGGGTTTTGCTTTGACAGACAAGCATATGCGTCGTGCCGGCTTAGATTATCATGAGCAGGCATGTTTTGAAGTGGTCCCTAGTTGGTCGGACTTTTTGCGTGCGGTTGCGCCTGAAAAACTCTATGCATTTAGTACGAAAGCCGTTGCTAATTATGCAAGCGTGCAGTATACGCAGGACGATTATTTGCTTTTTGGTCCAGAAACACGAGGTTTGCCAGATGATATATTGTTTGATCAACGTGTGGAGCTGGTTCGTATACCGATGCAATGGGATAGCCGGTCGCTGAATTTATCTAATGCTGTTGCGATTGCTTTGTATGAAAACTTTCGCCAAATGGGATTTCCTAATCTTCGGTAGAGTGGTTAGTGGGTTGTTTGTTTTTTATTGAGTAGGTGGATGATGCCTTTGTGCTGGTATTTCTGGTTGACTAAAACGCATGAGTTCTCGTAGTACAGCTTTTTTTCTATGATTTATGACTAAAGCATGTTCTACGCCTGCATTCGTGCACAAGTTTTCAAAGTGTATGAACTTCTTATTTATCTCAGATATGCACTGCTTATAGTCCTCTGTTATGTTATCTGGTGATAAGAATCTCATGATAAAATCGGGTATTGTTAAAGCTGCATTCGTTAGACTTACTAAAGGTGTCAAAATTACAGCACATATGTGAGAAGTGGTGTTGTACGTCTTTGTTGTGATAGGCCATTTCTTATCTTTTCCGTGTAAAAATTCATGCGCAAAAAGGATTTT
>CAXGBK010000131.1:0-7263 GCA_964008345.1 uncultured Coxiella sp. | reverse complement strand
AGCAAAGATTGCCGATAAACCGCGATCACAACTGCCTCAGACCATGTTAATGGCATCTCTTCTTGCGTATATTCTATGGAGGTTAACAAAGACCATGCATTTCCAGTTAATACATCACCAGATACAGCTCGCTGCTCAAAAGACTCTATACTACACAAAGCATCCTGATCAACAACAGCAACCAAGCCAGAAGGTTGACCATGATAACGCCCAAAATAAGCCTCTTGCATTCTCGCATCCACTGCAACGGCATAATATGACGCTTTAAATGCTTCACGCCAAAATACATCTAACATACAGCCATTTATCAAAGGGCCTAAGGGCTGATAATGCAACCGATAAGCTAACCCATGAAGATACGATAGCGGTAGTAAAGGGGTTGAAAAAGGCAAAGCCAAGCCCTGACACGTCGCGATACCCACACGCAAACCGGTAAAACCACCAGGACCGACATTCACCACAATAACATCAAAATCGGACCATGCAAAATCAACTTTTTTCTGCAGAAGTCGAAGACAATCCCCCACTTGATCAGAGTGCTTTTTAGCATCCTGCGAAAACCCATACAACGCATCTTGATAGAGACAACCCACAGAAGTCTTCGATGAAACCGTATCAACGGCTAATATATTTATCATAAGATAACACTACTTATTCTTTAAATCCTCAATTTCCATATGCTGCAGATAGCGTGTACTCGGCTTAGCATGATGCAATTTCCACGCCATTTTATGATAAGCAGAAGCACCTTCTTTATCTACCAACTTCAATTGGAGGCATGACTGCTGCAACTGTGCAACACCCTTTGTTTGCAATTCACAAAAACGCAAACCTTGCTTTAAAAAAGTATTTAACGGCACCATAAATGACCCACGATAGTAGTCTGGATCAGAGCTACTGGCATCAAAATACACAAAACGATCATCCAGACACACCGAAAGTGGTATTGTACGCATAGGGTTTATAGCAGATTTCAATAACAAACTGTGGCATACGTCACCAGGATACACATTCACAGCCACCTCTTTAAACGCCTCTCTGGTATAGCTTTCACCCATAGTAGCGGTGCCACCTTGAACCTTGATATAAAGAAACTGGCCAGGATGCATAAAGCGCTCTCTCATACGAGCACGTAACGCACGACTTTTTTGATACCCGCTTCTAATACGAGACTTTTCAGACGACGATAAGGCCTGCCAAGACTTCTGCTCAACACCCATTTGATAAGGTGGAACCTCAGAAACTTCAGAACAGGCAGTTAGTAAGACTAGAAGAGCAAAATAAAAAATTTTCATATCAACAAAATAACATGATTATAAAATTATTTCCATTTTTTACTATGCGCATGGCGCAGCACTTGGTTTTAAACGAGACCAATACTCAGGATTACTATAATCAACTTCACTATAAAGGACTTCTGAATCGGGATTATACAACCACTGTGACCAGGATTGATGTCTGGCACACTCTGGCTCATTTATATATTTATCAAAAAAATCCTGCCTCGATTTAAATTTATTCTTGATATTACCCAAATTATACAACGAACGATAAAACAGCTCGTTCTCTGAACACTTACTTAAATCCCCAGAATGGTACCGCAATCGTACAGCACATGGCTTAGCAAAATTATGGCTTGATAAGCAAGCTCTAGGGTGCACAAACTCATCCTTATCCACCGTTAAAACCGCCACCTTCTTTGATTGATAAAGACCTTGCATATCACGAGATACGATACTCATATTATGGCCCAAAAGCCAGATACATGGCTGAATCATAAATCGTTTGATCCAGCAAGGTAAACACTGCAATACCGTAAAAAAGAACTTTAATGGTAATACCGCGCATTGTAGTATCCAAGATTTCTTTTGCGATTTTGCAACACGTGCATCTTTTTTGTTGTGAAAAAGCTGTGGCAATAAAAACGAATAATCGCTGCAACATGCAAGCATTCTACCTAACGAAGTCGGAACACGAGATAACACAACATGACTAAAATCCGAGCAACGATAATACATATTAGCCGCCAAAGCAGCGAGTATACCACCGAAACACAAGCCATAAATAGACCATTTTGCATCCCGTGGCAAACGCTGTGTTCGCTTTAATTCACGCATCCATTGACGAGAAAATGCAACTTGAGCTCGCAAATCTGGTAAAACATTTCGCCAAAGTTTATGCGCATGCCCATAACTTTTGCCAACAGCACGTTGATCAAACGCAATGATAGCTTGATTGGTCATATAAGCCTGCTGAACTATCTGTTTTAACGTACTGGTTTTACTAACGGATACACCCTGACCTTGGAAGTAACACTGCATGTGTTTTGCAGCAACAGGAACAACTTTCACATAGTACAATAAAACCCCATTAATAGGCGTATAACCATACTCAATCTTCGCATGAGTAAACCATTTCTTAATAAGCGACGCATCTTTTTCATAAGGTTTTGCATACCAAACAAGTGGAGCAAATAAACCACAAAGACCAAGATATATGTGCTCATAAAGAAAAAAAGGCACACGCTTTGCGAAGGCCTTAGCTGATTTGCACCATACTCTAAATCGATTAACCATCTTATTCCACACGAGCATCCCCTTTTTGAAATATAGCCATATAATTGCTTGAAACATCATCGCTACATCTAAACGACTGATCAGCATGTATAAAGTCCATGCCTGATAGCTTCACAAGCCTCAAATCTTCATGACGACAATAAGCAACCAATTCAGAAGGCTTAATGAAAGCATCATACGCATGCGTTCCTTTTGGCAAGAACCCAAGTAGATACTCTGCAGCAACAATCAATTTAAAATAGCTAAAAAAATTTCGATGAATTGTGGAAGCCATAAAATACCCCCCCGGTAACAATTTCCTTACCATGCTAGCAATCAAATTTTGGGGCATGGTTACATGTTCCAGCATCTCCAAACAAGTCACAACATCATAACTTTCATTATCGGGCAGACTCTCTACTTCCATCAATCGATAGTCGATATCCAAACCCATGGATTCGGCGTGCTCTCTTGCAACAGCGATACTCTGTTCGCTAACATCTATACCTGTAACTTTAGCGCCACGCGCAGCCAGAGCTTCACAAAAAATCCCTCCACCACAACCAACATCCAAAATACGTAAGCCATTTACATCGTTAAGAGCATCCGTCAAAAACTGTAGGCGTACTGGATTCATACGATGCAGCATCTGAAAAGGGCCTGAAGCGTCCCACCAGTAGGGAGCATGCTCGTCAAAGATATTATCTTCAGCCATAATATTGCACAAAACGATCCAACATAACTTGCGCCGTCCCAAGTAAATTATCTTTAAAAGACGGTTTTACCACCGTTTTCACAGCATAAACATCCCCTGATCGAATAGACTCCATAATATATTGGTCGCTTGTCATTAAGCGGTCAATTAATCCCAGTTCTAAAGATTTCTCCGCCGTCCAATAATCACCCGTCGCGACCTTATCTACATCAAGATTTGGTCTGTAGTATCCTACCATATCCTTGAACTGCTGGTGTATTGCTTGCAACTGCAACTGCACATGCTGTTTACCAACCGAAGTTGCTTTACCCAAAACGCTTAGTGGACGCTTATGTTGTCCTGCAGTTAACTCAATAATATCAATATCGTGCTTTTTCAGAAATGCATTAAAGTTAGGAATCTGCGTAACCACACCTATCGAGCCGATTACAGCAAACGGTGCTGCACAAATAGTATGTGCCACACATGCCATCATGTATCCCCCACTTGCAGCAATCCTATCCACACAAACCACCAAATCAAGTCCTGCGTCACGAATCCTGACAAGCTGAGCCGCCGTAAGACCATAATCAATCACAGATCCACCCGGACTATCAACTTTCACCATAACGCGATCACCAGGCATAGCGATTAATAATATTGCCGTGATCTCCTCACGTAAAAATTTAACCGAATCGGCCGTCATATTGCCTTTGAAATTCAAAATATAGGTTTTATGCTTTGGTTCTTTGTTCTTTTTATCGATTTTTAGTGCCGTTTTTCTTGCCTTTTTTTCAGCCTGCAAAACACTTTTTGCAAAGCCTGCACCCGATGCGGAAAATTGTTCAAGAAAATCGATCTTGATATCATGATACGTGTCATTTAACTTTTCTAAAACAATAGGATCCTTACTTTTCGAGAGTTTCATACGCATAAGCTGCATCAATATGATTAAAACAGCAAAAACAAGCGTCAGTACTTTCAACAAAAAGAGCCCGTAATCTGCTAATAAAGGCCACATAATCGACTCCTACTTCTAACTAATACCCATGATATGATAACCATGATCTGCATAAATAACCGATCCAGTAATCGAACTTGCCATATCGGATGATAAAAACGCACATACGTCTCCTACCTGCTCCGTAGTAATGGGTTTTGCGATCGGAGACTTAGAACCCACATAATCAATCATCGTGCGTAAATCACGAATACCAGAAGCCGCAGGCGTCCGAATGGGCCCAGCCGATATAGCATTCACACGTATCCCCCTATCCCCACAAGCACATGCAAGATAGCGTACTGAGGCCTCTAAACTCGCCTTTGCTGCACCCATAACATTATAATTAGGCACCACCCGACTCGAGCCAAGATACGTCATAGTGATAATAGAACCATTATCGTTTATGCACGGAAGCAAAGCTTTTGTAAGCAAAGGCAAACTATGACTGGACACATCATGGGCCTGAGAAATACCCTCTCTCGTTAAATTAGATAGAATAGTACCTTCTAGATGATCTCTTGGCGCAAAAGCCACACTGTGAACCAAAATGTCAATTTTACCAACCGTATCACAAACCTTTTTAGCAAGAGACTCTATATCATCGTCCGACATAACGTCACACGGATGCATCATAAAAGGAGACCAAGCCTCAGTAAGCTTTGTAACACGCTCAGTGAAACGCTCCATAGACGAAAAACCAAGCTTACAACCCTGCGCAAACAATCGATCTGAAACACCATAGGCAATAGAACGGTCACCCATCAATCCGACAATCAATGCCTTCTTCCCTGCTAACAAATTGACTCCCTGTAAAACCTACACCAGTATACCTAGTGTAAATATAAAATAAAAGCATCATATGGCCACATAAAAGGAGATCCACCAAGTAAAACATCCCCCCCCATCGCTAAAGGCAGATAAAAATCAAGGCACATATCACATAAAAAAACAATTAGCTATAAAGAAATACACCTTTATAAAAACGTATTAATCTTAATATAGTGTAAGACATAAGCCATTTAAGCCTTCGCATACAAATCCAATAAAACGAAGAAAGCCCGGAAAAAACTACAATAAAACAATAACACACAAGTAAAAAATCAAAATTAATTACAAAACAGCTATTTTAACACATATTGATTATATACAGTATTTTGCTACAATATTAATATGCTTGTAACGATACGTTGTCGCAGGATGCGCAATAAGGCACGGAAGCCAATCAAGCTACTTGGAAATCATGGATAGAATCCAAGTGGGATCGTTGAGTCATGGAGCGTAGTTTAGGGGTATCTCTGCTAGGAAGCCAAGAGGACAAGGATGTCCGAGCGAACCCGTTACAATGACTTTGTAATCAGCTCGTAGAGCTGCTTAGAGCTACCATGCTGTAATTCGAGTAGCACCTCTTTCATCAGCCCGGCACGTTTTTTGTCGTAACTAGACCAAGTCAGCAATGGCTTTATCATTCTGGATGCGGTTGAAGGATTGATCCCGTCTATCTCTCTAACGCAATCACGCAATAGGCGATACCCTTCCCCTGTATCCTGATGAAGCACGGCAAAGTTACCTTCCAACCAACCGGCAAACCAAGCCATAATTCGGTTAGGTCGGGACTTCAAGCAATCCTTATGCGCCAATAACGAAGCTATCTCCTCATGTGGTTTATCGAAGTAGCGCGACGCAGACATATGAAACCAACGATCCATAACCAAATCGTGGGACTTTGCTTGCCCATAAAATGTTGTCATCAACTCATTATTAGCATCACTGGGGGTTGGCAAGATAGCCGACAAAGCTGCAATCTTATCGGTAAGATTATCACTCTTTTTAAATAGACTAATCGCCAAATGCTGGTAAGCTGCCCAATCATATGATAACAAAAAGCGTAGTGCCAAAGCCCGTACATCTCTCAAATAAACGTATTCTGCCTGCCATTTGTACCCCCCTGGTATCGATAGAGCATCGTTTACCTCATCCAGTATCTGCAACCACGCTCTATGCCATCTTTTACCAATCTCAGCTTGCAAAGCCCTGTGCCTATCGCATAAGGCATCCAGGTCAAAGCCACCTGCTACTTCATAGCAATACCGAATACTTGGGATACGAAAACACACCGAAAGCAAATCAGGGCTACCCATCGCCTGGGCTATAGGATAGTCAAACACATCCATCCCAGCAAAACCATCACCCGAACGCAAAATATCGAGCCAGCGCTCTTGACTCTGCCGATACTTTGTATAGGGATCATCATCGTAACGAATAAGAACATCAGCTTGATCTTTGGTAAAATGATCCACATATTTTACGGGCGCAGACAAACCCCTAAATGGCGAGATAACTGGCTCCTCAGCCACATTAATGGTCCAGCTTTGATCCCTATCACGCATGATTAATACCATCGTGTCATCACGCATATAGCCCGATCCCTCAAGGGAATCAGCTACTATAACACGCCCGTCTTTTGCAAACAATTTACAAACTATCGGTAGCAGCCTAGGCTGATAATCTGGCACACCAAGATCTGAAGACTGGGCTGCAGTAATCCTACACACGCGATTGGGCTTATCATACTCTGTATGTAACGAAATGCTTGGCGTACCTTTTTGCAAATACCAAACCTTAAAAGATGCAAGATCAAACGCACAAACTGTATCCAAGTGGGTTAAAAAATCATCAATGGTTACTGCTTGACCATCAAAACGCTGCAAATAAGAACAAATGGCACTGGTAAGGACATCATAGCCAACAATATCTTCCAGCATTCTCAACACTTCCGCACCCTTAGTGTATGTAGTGGCTGTGTAGAGATTCTCTATGCTTATATACGAATCCGGCAAAATCGGATGCGAAGTAGGACCCTTATCCTCAGGAAATTGTCTTTCTGTTAAATCAAAAATATAATCCAACCGTGCTAATGAACCATAACTATCGACCCCAAAACGCATTTCACGATACGTGGTCAACCCTTCTTTGAGACTCAATTGAAACCAGTCTCGTAAGGTCACTCTATT